>DASPMH010000113.1:0-3562 GCA_035627175.1 Terriglobales bacterium
CGCAACATCATCGGTCAATCGCTCGGCACAAGCCGCCGCCAACCCTCCTGAACCCATGTCCTCGCGCTGCACCAGAATCGCGCGCTCCGACGCCGCCAAAATGCGGCGCCAGATTCACGCGCATTCACGCCGCCGGTAACAAGTAGCGACGCGCCACGCATGGCCAGGTAGTCACTCTGCAGGGGAATGAGAACAGAATCCGCGGCGGCCAGCGCGTTGGTCGTGAGGAGCCCAAGCGATGGGGGACAGTCGATCAGAATGTAGTCGTACTTACCGAGTACGGGTTTGAGGGCGTCTTTCAACGCGCGTTCCCGGTTCATTTCGGAGAACAGTTCCAATTCGGCTTTGGATAGATCAATCGAGGCGGGGGCGACGTCCACGCCCTTCATTCGTGTCGATAGGATGATGTCGTTGATCGTGACGCTGGGCTGAGTGTCGAGAAGCACGTCGTAAATCGTCGACGTCAACGACTGGACGTCGAGCCCAAGGCTGATGGTGAGGCTACTCTGAGGATCGAGATCGCACAGCAGAATCTTCTGGCCACGCTCGGAGAGCGCGTGG
The DNA here is from genome assembly GCA_035627175.1 of Terriglobales bacterium. Taxonomy (GTDB): domain Bacteria; phylum Desulfobacterota; class Binatia; order HRBIN30; family HRBIN30; genus DASPMH01. The sequence continues at coordinate 562 of DASPMH010000113.1, forward strand.
CCGAGGTTCAGGCAGGTGGTTGTCTTCGCTACGCCGCCCTTTTGGTTGGCGATGGCGATGATTGTGCTCACAAGAGGAAGTACAAGAGATCAAGGTCTTCTAATGGTAGGTGATGGGAGCCACTACTGTCAAAAGACGCCCAAGCTTCAGGTTGGAAACATAAGCTTCAAGGTCTGCTGAGTGAAGCCTTTCAGGGACGTAACCGCTTTGTTCCAATCGACGAATGAGTAACGGCTCTCGAGTTCTTCTTTGCCAGCCTTCGAAGAGCGGGCATCGATAAGTACCAGCGGCGTTTTACGTCTGCCCAACACTCTTTTTCCCCAGTTCGCCTGCTGGTAATTGGTCACAATCCGGTAGAGCACCTGGCGCATGTAGTCGTCATGAATCGGCAATGAGAATCCGATGATCGCGAGGCCGAAATTCCAAAGACCCGCACTTCCCATCCCGTACCAGAAATCTCGAACGGTTGCGGCATAAAGCATCTTGGCAGACGAAGGGTTCAAGAGCCAAGGTGCGCAGTGAAAGAGAAAGCCCCGCTGATACAATTGCCGAACACGGCGGACTCGATACATCTCTCGCAAAGCGTCGTGGGGGAACCGGGGACCTTCGACCAAGGGCACAGCTTCAAACTCGTCAGGGTCCGCGAAAATAGGATGTGACGGCTTCGAGTGTTTGGCGTCCTTGGGCCAGTCACGTTCTCGTTCGGAGTAGTCCGTCCGATCGAACCAGTCGATTGATCCATGGAGTTTGAGGAGCACGACCTCCTCGTGTGAAGTATCGACCTCCGCGCCCATGGGAGTCACGTTGCGAAGGCGGCTTGGGAAGAGACGAAAGGGCTTGCGAACCGCCTCCAGCGCACGCTCCAAAAGAACATCATAGTTGAACGTCAGAACGTAGTCGCTCGGCTGCAGGCTCGCGGCGAAATCAAGGTAGAGCTGTGGGATCGCATTAGGAGCAGGGGTAGCCTCTGCCAAGATTTGGCCTATCAGTGTCTTGACGACGACTTGTGTTTCATTCCCGTCACGACTCCAGGTGTCGGAGCCGCGAAGTTTGAGGTGATGTTCGAGGTCTAGAAATGCGAGGAACTGTTCGAAGTCGATGTCTTCGGGTTCCACAGCAATACCATCGCAGGCTCGCAAATATTCAACATAAGTTTTAAGGTCATCGCTGAACTGCTCAGCTCGGCCTCTCAATCGTCGGGCTCTCCGCACGACCTCTAACCAAAGTTCACTCGCGAGTGGCAGACCTGCGGGTCTCGAAAAGCCTGCACCTAGGATAAAGAGTCGGTACTGCTGTGAATCACGCTTCACGTGGTTAACCTTGCGTGTTGCGGTTGATCGCAATCCCATGTTCTTGTGTGCGGCGGGTGACATTACGTACCTTCACTTTTTCGCGATGCGCGATTGGTGTGGATAACGCCGCGCTTTCGAGCACCGGTGACGTTGAGCCGGCCACGGATCATTCCAATACTAGCGCCATAGCGTTTCGCCGCGACTTCGAGAGACAGGTTGTCACTAACGATCTTCAATGCGGTCTCTTCCGAAATGAGCAAGATGCCGGCGAGCCACTGCGCCTCCTCCTCCTGTTCGGCATCCCAATCGCGAGTGCCCTCGCCATCGAAGGCAGACTCTGGCTCATGCAAGAGAAGCGAGTGGGCAAGCTCATGGGGCGAGGCTACTAGCCTGGCGTCCACGACTGTGGGCATCGTTCACGACGATTAGGCGACGGTAGCCGCTGAAGACGGCAACGGCCGAAAACGCTTCATGATCGTTCTTGGCGAGTTGCTCGACGGCTTGCGGAGCGTCGCACCTCATGGATGTTAGGGTCTCGATCGGGATGCCGAGGTGCTCGGCGAGCTTCCAGGGATCAAGGGGAGCCGCGAGCCCTAAACGCAGCTCGCGGCGAACCTCACGCGCGATCCGGTTCGCCTCGGACTTGAAGCCCCGTCGCAGGTTCATCGATCTCGATGGTCAGTCCCTACCCGAAAGTCGCTTGTAAGCGACGCGGATGATTTGATCCAGGGCCGCGGCATTCTCTTTACCAAGCTCGCGATCGGCGCGAAGCAACCGCGATATGATTGCGAGCGTCTCCTGCTTGGTCTTCTGCGGTGCTCGACCCTTGAGAAAATCTTCGGCTTTCAGGCCTGACCATGACAGGAGCGCGGCCAAGCCGTCCACGTCCGGGCGTTTGCCTTGAGCCATTCGCGTCAACGTTGAAGCGCTAACCTCGGACTCGGTCGCGACCTCTTTCCAAGTCAACTTCTTGGCGATCCGTACCGAGTCTAGTGCCGCATAGAACGACTCGGTGTCGAAATGCTCCTTATCCATTCGCCTCCAATTGCACTCTTGCAACTCAAAGTCTATCGTGCAAATCTCCGAATTCGACACTAGCAATCGTTGACTAATGTAGCAACGGAGGAGTTTCATGAAGCCAGAGAGCGACGGCCGTTCGCTAGACATGTCTTTCGCTAGACATGTCTAATGTAGAGACGATGCTGGGAGCCGCGCACAACAAGAGCGGGTTGCCGACGAATCACCGTTTCCTGAGGCTTCGCGATGTCATGGCGCGGACCCGACTTGCGCGTTCGACCGTGTATGCTCTTGTCTCAGCCGGCAAGTTCCCTCGCCAGGTTAGCGTCGGCGCGCGCAGTGTCGTGTGGGTCGAGGCTGAGGTTCAAGACTGGATGCAAGGGCGCATCGACGAGAGTCGCGAGGGATCGCCCGACCAGAATGAGCATGGGGGTAACACTGGGGGTAGGTTGAGATAGGCGAGTGGCCGTTTCGCTTTTGTATCAGAACCTTAGGCTGGACCTTCGATTCCCCCCGCCTCTTTTCGCAGTGACGCGAAGTGCCCTCCGACATCGACCAGGCGTTCGGCCTGAGCTTGCTTGAGTCGCATCTCGAGAGTGGCGCGATAGCGCCCAGTCGCGGCGCGCCGCTCCGACCCGGCGGCACTGAGGCGGCGCGGGCGCCGTCGAGCACCGCTCGCCACTACGGCGCCG
>DASPMH010000114.1:0-4517 GCA_035627175.1 Terriglobales bacterium
CCGGCGATCAGAATTTCGATGACGACGAGCAGAACGCCTTCCGCGTGGATCCCAACTTCGAATTTGGTTTGTTGCTGTTCCGCCATGTTCTGGCGGCGCAGACCGGCCGTGCTCCGATCACCGCTGGCGATCCCGAGTTGATCGGCCGGCCGGTGCCGGACCTCGACCGGATCCCGACCCGTGGCGGGCCGACCAACACCATTGCCTTCTTCCCTCGCGGTTGGATTCGCACCCAGGACGGCCTCGAGGTCTACGGCGGGCCGCTGTTCGCCTTCTCCGAAGTCGACAATGCCGACCCATTCAACAGCCGCCTCGAAGGCGGCGAGCCGCACAACTTCCTCGGCGGGAACCCGGGGCCGTTCTATGGCGTCGAGCTCGACGCGGGCCTGCGCTACCGCACCCTGCTGTTCGGCACCGAGCTGACCATGGGCCTCGAAGGCGGCGTGCTCTTTCCCGGCAATGCCTTCCGCCAACTCGACGGCACCCGCATGACCGAGGTCCTCGGTGTCCGCGCCATGGTCGACTACCGCCTCTAGTCGCGGCCTTCTTCTTCACCGCAGAGGACGCAGAGGTCGCAGAGGAAGAAAGTGAACGTCCTCTGCGAAACAAAATTCGATTGATCGAGTCTAGGAGCCTGCAATGTTTCGAAAGCTACACCCATCTTTGTTGGCGCTTGCTTTGAGTAGCGTCTTGCTCACGCATTGCGCTTCGGACGAACCCGGCGGCGTTGCCGAGTCGGAGTCCGCGGCCACGACGGTGAAGCACGATTTCTTCCACAAGCCGCTTCCCGAAATTCCGCTGCCCAACGATCTTGCCACCGTCTTCGATGCTACCTCCGCCACCGGCCGGCGGGTCAACGCTTCGATGATCGCGCCTACCTTCTACGAGCGCCGCACCCGCGAGCTGATCGATCAGCTCGACGGCTGGGGCATCTTCCAGGCGATCACCATCCCGTTCAGCGGCCCGCTCGACGTCGATTCGATCCTCGCCGGTCACCGCGACCCCGATTACGACCCGAGCAACGACGTCGTCTACCTGATCGACATCGACCGCGACTCGAAAGAGTTCGGCAAGCTCCATCACCTCGACCTCGGCAACGGCAACTATCCGGTCGTACTCGAAGATCGCTTCCGCTACTGGGACAACGATCCGCGCGGCGGGACGATGTCGATCCTCTTTGAGGAGGTCGACGAAGACCTCAACCGCAACGGCGTGCTCGATCCCGGCGAAGACACCGACGCCGACGGCATCCTCGATCAGGCCAACTATCTTCCGGGCGAGCCGCCCGCATCGGATGACGTCGCGGCGCGCGCCGACGCGCTGATGACCTTCTACGAGCGCGAGACCAACACCTTGATCGCTCGTCCGCTGGTGCCGCTGCGCGAGCGCACCACCTACGCCGTGGTGGTCACCAAGCGCCTCAAGGATGCCAACGGCGATCCCGTCGGCTCACCGTTCCCGAACGTCAATCACACGGTGCACTCACAAGCGCTCGAGCCGCTTCCGGAAGTGCTGCCCGAGGGCGTCCGCGTCGATGACGTCGCCTTTGCCTTTACCTTCACCACCCAGTCGATCGAATCGCACTGGGTCGCGGTCCGCGAAGGTTTGTACGGTCACGGCGTGCAGGCTCACCTGGGCCAGCAGTATCCCGCCAAGGTCGACCAGCTCTTCGATCTGCGCGATGCGGCGACGATCACCCACAAGCATCTCTTCTACGGCGAGAGCTTCCGCGACATCGGCCGCTTGATCGTCACTCAGTTCCTCGGACTCGATCTCACTTCGGTCGAGTTTCAGCTGCTCGACGACGGTCTCAAGTATGTCGATTACTTTGTCGTCGGCAGCTACCAGTCGCCGCAGCTGTTCCCGCGCCGCGACAAGGACGGCAATCTGCTTCACCTCGACGATCAGTCGTGGCCGCCGGATCTCGACAGCAAGCCGGCCGCGACGTACCCCGAGACGATCTACTTCACCCTTTCCATTCCGCGTAAGGAAGTTTCGGCGCGGGGCGAGGGCAAACCGGTGCCGGTGGCGATCTTGAGCCACGGTTACGGCAGCAATCGCTTTCCGGTGATGCAGTTCGCCGGCTACTTCGCCAAGCACGGCATGGCGACGATCTCGATCGATGGCCCATCGCACGGCATCGAGATCAGTCCGCAGGAGGAAAATCTGGCGCGCGCCATTCTCGGCTCGCGCGGCTTCGGCGGCCTCGCCGAAGCGACCTTCCTCGATCGTGCCTTCGATCAGGACAACGACGGCGAGAAAGACTCCGGCGCCGATTTTTGGGTCTCGTATCTGTTCCACTGCCGCGACATGGTGCGCCAGTTCATGCTCGACTACAGTCAGCTGGTGCGCGTCATGCGCGGCTGGGACGGCGAACGCCACTGGGACTTCGACCTCGGCAACGACGGCGTCGCCGATCTCGCCGGTGACTTCGACGGCGACGGCGTCGTCGACATCTCCGACGAGAGCGTGATGTTGATGACCGGCGGCTCGCTCGGCGGCATCATGAGCATGCTGATGGGCGGCGCCGAGCCGGCGATTTCGACGGTGGTGCCGATCGCCGGCGGTGGCGGCTACTCCGATATGGGCATGCGGACCACTCAAGGTGGGGCGCTCGAAGCGTTCGCGTTGCGCGCCATGGGCCCGCTGTACATCGGCAACCTCGACGGCGGCGGCAATCTGGTGCTCGATACCATTTTCGTCGATCTCAACGACGATCGGCGGGTGCGGCTCGGCTCGATCGCCAATGTCAGCGCCGGCGACACGATGGTGGTCGAGAATTTGGTCAGCGGCGCACGCGGCTGCGGCTTGGTAACAGCGGCCGGCCGCAGTCGGGCCTCGTTGGAGAGCGATCGCAACGATCGCATCCGCATCGCGATCTATCCCGGCCAGGTGCTGATCCCGGGCACACTGTGCGAGGTCGCGGCAGGTGTCGAGCCCAAGGGCGTGCTCGACCAACACGGCCAAGATTTCACCTACCATGGCCAGGAGGTGAAGGCGGGCGATCCGCTGCGTGCCGTCGAGGACGGTCTCGGTCGCGCGCGCAATACCCCGGAGCTGCGCCGGATGCAGGGGCTCGCGCAGATGGTGCTCGACCCGGCCGACCCCGCTTCGTTCGCGCGCTTCCTGCTCAAAGAGCCGCTCGCCTTTCCTTTCACCAAGGAGCAGACCCAGTCGCACGTGTTGGTGCTGACCTCACAGGGCGACATGAACGTGCCCGCGGCTTCAGGTGTCACCTTCGGCCGCGCCGCCGGTCTGATCGAATATCTCGAGCCCGATCCGCGCTACGGCGTGCCGGAGAACCAGGTGCTGCTCGATACCTACACCGCCGAAGCGGTCGACAATCTCGGGCGCTTCACCGACAGCAGCGGCAAGGGCGTGCACCTCGACGTCGAGCACTTCAGCGAAGGCATGAACGACATCTGGGGACCGAGCTATCCTCGCCTGGAGGAGCGGCTGCACGGCAACGAGGATTTCGACGATGGCCGCGGTGGCAAATCGGCGGCGTTCTTCCCGCTGGTCCACGAGACCGGCCAGCACGGCTTCAATGCGCCCGGCAACATGGTCGACCTCGCCCGCCGGCAATGCCGCGAGAGCTGCACCCAGACCGGCGGCAGCGACCCGTGCAACTGCCGCACGCTGACGGTCTATGATGTCGGCACCTTCCTGATCAACATGAGCTCGGACTACCTCGCCAGCGACGGCACTCGTCTCAACCTCGACCTCTGCCACACCCGCGGCGACTGCCCGGAAATCCTCCCGCCACCGCCGCCACGCCAACTCTCCGAGCTCCCCTAAAGGGATGTTCCCCTCCCCCGCGCGCAATTCTGCGCGAGGGGGAGGGCAATCTCTCCGCCCCCTTTCCCAAATTTCCCAAAGGGGGCGCACGCCTAACTTGCGGCTCAACAGCCCATCTGCCACTTTCGCCGACCGATGAAAGTTCGCACCCGCTTCGCCCCCAGCCCGACCGGCCACCTCCATATCGGTGGCGCGCGCACGGCGCTGTTCAACCACTTGTTCGCACGCCACCACGGCGGTCAATTCCTGCTGCGCATCGAAGACACCGACCGGCAGCGCTCGACCGAGGAGTACCTCGCTTCGATCCTCGAGGCGATGCAGTGGCTCGGTTTGGAGTGGGACGAGGGACCGTTCTTTCAAAGCCAACGTTTCGACCTCTACCGCGAGCACGCCGAGCGCCTGCTGAGCGCCGGTAAGCTCTATCGCTGCTACTGTACGACCGAAGAGCTCGAAGCCAAGCGCAACGCCGCGATCAAGGAGAAGCGCAATCCCGGCTACGATCGCACCTGTCGCAACCTGCGCGAGCCGCGCCCGGGGGTGCCGTTCTCGCTGCGCTTGAAGGCGCCGCTCGAGGGCGAGACGGCGGTGCCCGATCTGGTGCGCGGCAACGTCCTCTTCGCCAACGCCGACATCGACGATCTGATCGTCGTCCGCTCCGACGGCACGCCGACTTACAACTTCTGTGTCGTCGTCGACGATGCGCTGATGGAGGTGACGCA
>DASPMH010000115.1:0-6564 GCA_035627175.1 Terriglobales bacterium
GATGCTGCCGGCCGCATCATCGGCGCTTCGAAGATCGCCCGCGACGTGACCGAAAGGAAGTTGGCCGAAGCGGAGCAGGCCCGGCTACTCGCGGCAGAGCGCCGAGCCCGGGCGCAAGCGGAGGCGGCGATTCGCAGCAAGGACGAGTTTCTCTCCGTCATCTCTCACGAGCTGCGCACACCGCTGGCCGCGATCCTCGGCTGGGTCAATGTGCTGAAGAGCGGAGTCAGCGGCGAAAAGGCCGCCAAAGCTCTCAGTACGATCGAACGCAGCGGCCGCGCCCAGGCGAAGCTGATCGAAGATCTGCTCGACGTCTCGCGCATAATCACCGGCAGGATGAGGCTCGATCTTCGCCTGACCGATCTGCCGGCGGTGATCAGCCAAGCCATCGACACCGTCCGGCCGACCGCCGACGCCAAGCGGGTAAATCTTACCTCGCACTGCGACCCGAGCGCCGGACCGGTGGTCGGCGACGTCGATCGCCTTCAACAGATCGTCTGGAACCTCCTCAGCAACGCAATCAAATTCACCCCGTCCGGCGGTTCCGTCGAGCTTCGCTTGAGCCGGCAACGATCGCACGTCCGGCTAACCGTGACCGACACCGGCCGCGGTATCGAGCGCGACTTCTTGCCGTTCATTTTCGAGCGATTCAGCCAAGCCGATCGCGCCGACTCCCGCCGCCACGGCGGCTTGGGTCTCGGCCTCGCCATCGTCCGGCATCTGGCCGAGCTGCATGGCGGTATGGTTTCGGTACAGAGCGAGGGCGAAGGAAAGGGCTCTACCTTCACGGTCACCCTGCCGCTCGCTTCGGCCGACGTCGAGATAGATGCTGATACGTCCGTCGGCGGTCAAACCAGTCACGATTGCGAGTGAAACCGATGCCACATCTTGGACGATCTGTCTTGGTGGTCGATGACGATGAAGACATCCGCGGTGCCGTGGCGACCTTCCTCGAGCTGCACGGCTACACGGTTTGCGAAGCCAGCAACGGCCGCGAGGCGCTGCACTACCTCGCCGATCCGGAACGCATTTGCCTGATTCTGCTCGATCTCTTCATGCCCGAGATGAACGGTTGGGCGTTCCGCCAAGAGCAAGCGAAGGACGCCCGCGCCGCTCAGATACCGGTGATCGTGATCAGTGCCGACAGCGCCGCGGCCCGCCAGGCGGCTTCAACCGGGGTGATTGCAGCGCTGACCAAGCCGGTCGAGTTCGACACCTTGCTCGACGTCGTCAGCCAGCACTGCTGACCATCGTCGCGGCAGTTGCCGTCGACTACATCCGACATCCCTCGACTTTCGTTGAAACGGGCCGTTTTGACCCGGAGCGGGTCGCCTTGGTAACCGTCCTGCCATGGCCGTACCTTTCTTCGAGGTCACTCGCTGCGTCGAGCTCGCTCCATCGCGGTATCGCGCCGAGATCGACGCGAGCTGGAATCTTCGGCCGCTACCTCAAGGCGGCGTCGTCACCGCCATTGCGCTGCGCGCCATGGCCGAGACGCTCGGCGACCCCAAGCAGCGCTTGCGCACCTTGCACACCACCTTCGTCGCGCAGGTCGCCCACGGGCCGGTAGAAATCGAGGTCGAGCTGCTGCGGCGCGGCCGCTCGATGTCGCAGCTGCGCGCCGAGGTGCGCAATCCCGGCGCGAGCCGCGGACACATCACTACGGCCGTCTTCGGATCCTCGCGGCGCGGCTTCGAGTTCACCGATTTGGCACTGCCGCCCAACCTACCGAGGCCGGCGGAGAGTCCGTCGTTCCGCAGCCCGCCCCCACCCGACTTCGCCCCGCGCTTTGCCCCGATGCCGTTCTGGGAGCGGCACGTCGAAGGTCGCGTCGCCCTGGGGCACGCGCCCTGGGAAGAGTACCTGCCCGAACGCGCCGAGCGCGCCTTCTGGTACCGCTTCGACGACCCACCCTATCTCCCGGACGGAACGATCGATCCGGCATCGTTGGTTGTGCTCGCCGACACCATGCCCGGTGCGGTCGGCGAGAAGGTCGGGCCGCGTCATCGCGAGTGGTTTGCGCCGAGCGTCGACCTCTCAATGCATATCCTCGCGGAGTGCCGCTCGGGGTGGGTGCTCGCCCACAATCAGGCTCGTCACGCCGGCGACGGCTACGCCTCGGGCGATATTTCCCTCTGGGATTGCGGCACGGAAGGTGCGGATCCACCGCGACTGGTCGCTTACGCCACCCAGATCTTCTGCTTCAGCTTTGCGAGTTTCTGACTAGAGTCAGCGCTGCCCTTCCCCGCCCCATCGAGCGCCTGTATGACGGGCGAATTCTGCCAAGGAGGTCGAGATGATCGGATACGTGACTCTAGGGACCAACGATCTGCAGCGCGCCGCTAAGTTCTACGATGCGCTGCTCGCCGATATCGGCGCGGCGCGCGCCATGGAGATGGAAGGCTTCGTCGCCTGGGCGACTGCGCCGGGCCAGCCGATGCTGTCGGTGATCAAGCCGTTCGACAAGAACCCTGCCACCGTCGGCAACGGGGTGATGGTCGCGCTGCTGATGGACAGCAAGGAGAAGGTTCAGGCGCTGCACCGCAAGGCGCTCGAGCTCGGCGGCAAGGACGAAGGCGCTCCCGGCCCCCGCGGTCCGGGCTTTTACGCGGCGTACTTCCGCGACCTCGACGGCAATAAGCTCAACGCCTTCTTCCTCGGCGAATAGCCGCAGCGGCGTAGCTCTGCGGCGCAGCGCGAACTGCCGGAGTTTCCTCCGCAGCCGCGCTTGCGCCGCAGCGGCCGAGCCGGCCAACTAGAGCGATGGCATGGTTCGTCCTACTGCTCGCCAGCATCGCTGAAGTCGGCTGGGCCGTCGGCCTCAAGTACACCGACGGCTTCACCAAATTGTGGCCGAGTTTGTGGACGGCCGCCAATATGATCGTCAGCCTGGTGCTGCTGGCGCATGCCGTGCAGACGCTGCCGCTGGGCACCGCCTACGCGGTGTGGACCGGCCTCGGTGCTGCCGGCACGGTGTTGCTCGGCATCTTGTTGTTCGACGAATCCGCATCGGTCGTGCGGCTGCTGAGCCTTGCGCTGATTCTGATCGGCGTCGCCGGGCTCAAGCTGATGACGCCCGACTGAGCCGCCGTATCTTGAATCGCGAGGATGAAACGGCGACGCTGGCGCGCAACGGAGGTGTTCCCAGTGAAGCGCTTGCTGTTTCGCGCCTTGGTAATAGCGGCTGTGGCGGTTGGGCTCAGCCTGCCCGAAGCTGCCTGGGCACAACGTGGCGGTGGGCGTGGCGGCCGCGGCGGGCATTCGATCAGCCGCGGTTCACATGGCGGCCATGGTCACCACGGCTTTCGCGGCGGCGGACGTCATCACCGGCATCGCGGTCACTACGCCCATGGTCGTGGCCATGGGCATCGGCACCACGGCCTTCGACACCACTGGCGCGGTTCCGTCTACTTCGGACCGAGCTGGGCCTGGGATCCCTTGTACCCTTACGCGTATCCGTTCTCTTACGGCTATTACGCGCCGTATCCCTACTACTCCACGCCTGCCGCGGGCGAAGCTGTCGTCTATGTTCAAAAGTCACAAGTTCCGGCGACGACGGAGTTCTGGTACTTCTGCCCCAGCGCCAAGGCTTACTATCCCGAGGTCGAGCAATGTGACGAAGAGTGGATCAAGGTGCCGCCGCGGCCGGAGCGTCCGCAATGACACGTCGGATGAGTTTTGTCGCAGCGATCGCTGCGATTTTTGCGGGCTGCACCGCCTCGATGCCGCGAGGGCCGCGCGTGGTGGTGCTGCCCGGCGACGATAAGCAGCTCGAAGAGTTCCGCGCCGACGATTTCCGCTGCCGGCAGTGGGGCGCCGATCAGGTCGCGGCGGAAGCGGAGGCGACGGGCGGTTGGCCGCAGCAGCAGGACTACGACGTCGCCTACATCCAGTGCATGTATGCCGCCGGACATCAGGTGCCGATGGCGGCACCGCTCGACGACGGCGCTGGCCAGAGGCACGACCCGCGCATTCCACCACCCCCTCCCGGGGACCCACCGCCCCCGCCGCCCGGCGTGGAATGAAGCCGCGCCATTCTTGACCGCTGCGGCGTTTCGCCATACCCGATGCCGATGCTCCAAGGTGTGCTGATCTTCCTCCTAGCGATCTTCCACGTCGTGATTTTGATCGATTGCGCCCAGCGGCAGCCGAGCTACTTCGCCGGCTCGACCAGCCGCGGCGTGTGGCTGGCGGTGATCCTGCTGATCCCATTGTTCGGCCCGCTGGCGTACATGGTGGCGATGCTCGGCAAGCCCGGCCCGGTTGCCTGAAATTTTCGGGCGGTGACCGCCGGCGGATCTTGCTCAGACGTGCCTGATCCGCTGGTGCTTGACTGAATTGAGCACTCATCATTCTCCGCTCGCGGCAGCGGCGCGGTGGCGCTTATTGTAGCTGTCGGGATTGGCGGCGGGAGGCGGCCGGCGGAGCCGCGGCTTCGATTGAAACGCGGCTGCCGCGCTCTGCCGAGCGCAGCTACATGGCACAGCACGCGCAGGCCAGCCAATTGTCAGCCGCGCCGACGGAGCCTCCTTGACTTCGCCACGCTCGGCTCGTAGATCATCACAGCTCGTTGAGGAGTGGGCAAATTGGCAAGCCACCTGACTCTGGATCAGGCTATTGTAGGTTCGAGTCCTACCTCCTCAGCTCAGGCGGCTCGCTGGTGTCGCTGACGCCAGCGAGCCGTTGCACCAGGTCCCATCGTCTAGTGGTTAGGACGCCGGCCTCTCACGTCGGTAGCAGGGGTTCGAATCCCCTTGGGACCACTTCCTTTCCCGGTGCTAACGCAAGTCCTCGTCGTCATCGTCATCCTCATCCTCATCCTCATCCTCATCCTCATCCTCAATGTCCTCGTCATCTTCGGTAAGCGCGCCGAGGGTCGCGAGGGCGAAGTTGGCCGCTTCGGCGATCGTCTCGTCCTCCGACCCGCTCAACTCCATCAGGATCTCTTTGGCTTCCTCTTCCCGAATCGAGGCGAGCGCTTCGATCGCGATGACGCGTCGCTCGGGGTCGGCCTCTTCGTCGAGCGCGAGCGCGCAAGCCGGAGCCCAGGCGGCGTCGATGCCGAAGTTGCCCGCTGCTTCCAGCGCCGCCAATTCCGTGTCTGGGTCGCCACTGGTGAGGGCCGCGATGATCTCGCGCTCGAAGCCTTTGACGTGGCCCATGCAGCGCAGGGCCGTCTCGCGCCACTCGACGTCGTCGCTCTGATAGGCGGCCCGCACCGCCGCCTCGTGCCAGGCGCGCGGCGCGCGTGAGGAAGCCTCGAGGATATAGCGCCTGACGACCTCCGGAATGGCGGAGTCGCGATACAAGCGCTCGAGCGCGGCGCCGATCTGCTCGAAGCTCGCCTCGCTCAGTGGCGCATCGGAAAGCTCGTCCCACCCCTCGTTGAAGGTATGCTCGAGCGCAGGGCCGAGCGACATGGTCGCCTGACAACGGAGAATTTCCTCCGCGCCGCTCTGCCCCACCGTCGCCAGCAGCACCTCGGACAAATCGTCGTTGATGACGACGTACTCGCCCGCCAGCGCCGCCGCCAACAGCCGCTCCTCTAGACTGCAGGATTCGTCCTGCAGCACGGCGACGATCTGATCGCCGGCATCCTCGGGCCACTCCCACGGATCGGTCTGACTCAGCTCGGCTAGACTCATCATTTCCTCCATGCTCCTACCCTTTCGATTGCGGAACATGGCGGAAAGGTTGCCAGTCGGCAACGCGGTGATCCGGAATGACTGCATCGAGCGATCGCGATCGTCGAAGTTCGCATTGCGATCGCTGGGACGATTGCCGCAAATCCGCCGTGCCTTCGGCACTGCCCCTTTGGGAAAGTTTGGGAAAGGGGGCGACTACCGGGGGATGGCGTTGTCCAGGCGTGCTAGCGAGCGATCGCGGCCGAGTAGCTCGAGCACTTCGAAGATGCCCGGGCTGGCGGCGCTGCCGGTGACCGCGACGCGCACCGGCTGGGCGATCTTACCGAGCTTGAGGCCGAACTGCTCGACGACCTTATCGAAGGCGGCCCGGATCGGGTCGTGGCTCCAATCGCTCACTTGCGCCAGCTGATCCCGCAGCGCCGCTAGCGCCGGTGCAATCTCGGGCGTCAAGTGCTTCGCCGCGGCGGCAGGATCAATGGTGAGGTCATCGCTCAAGTAGAAGCGCGCTTGCTCGGCGAGATCGGCGAGCGTGTTGGCGCGCTCCTGTAATGTACCGACCATTTTCTCCAGCCAACTCGCATCGGCGGGAAGTTGGTATCCCTTCGCTTCCAGGAACGGACGGCTCAAGCGCGCCAAGTCGGAGACCGGCAGCGCCTTGAGATACTGGAAGTTCAGCCAGAGCGCCTTCTCTTCGTCGAAGGCAGCCGCCGAGACGCCGAGGTTTTCGAGCGAGAACTTCTCGACCAGCTCGGCGCGACTGAAGATCTCCTGGTCGCCGCTCGACCAGCCGAGCCGCACCAAATAGTTGACCAGCGCATCCGGCAGGTAACCAATGTCGCGATAGGCAAGCACCGAGGTCGCGCCGTGGCGTTTGCTCAGCCGAGCCCGGTCGCCGCCGAGAATCATCGGCACGTGGGCG
>DASPMH010000116.1:0-6068 GCA_035627175.1 Terriglobales bacterium
CAATCGGCGCCGGCATCGCCCTCTACCAGGTCTCGCGCGGCTGGCTAGTCGGTAAGACCACTTGACCCTTGGGTGCAAACCTGGGGCGTGTAGCTGCGCTCGGGAAGAGCGCGGCAGGTGCGTCGGGCTTCGCGCCGTGGCGAGCTCGCAGAAATCCCCCGCCTGCGGCGCTGATGCCTTCCGCCGGCGGAAGGCATCAGCCCTTTGGCAAAGAGGGCGCGCGCCTGTAGCCGCCGCCGGTTCGTTTCGTGGTAGGAACGCGTCCCATGAGCGATCGACCGTTGGCGGGGATTCGGATCCTGGCGATCGAGCAGATGCAGGCGCTGCCGTTTGCGACCCAGCTGCTCGCGCACCTCGGCGCCGAGGTGGTCAAAGTGGAGCATCCGCGCGACGGCGATTCCGGCCGTGCCGCGCTACCGGCCGTCCAGGACAGCGACGGCCGCTCGGTCGGCGCGACCTACCTGCGCAACAATCTCAACAAGAAGAGCATCGCCGTCGATCTCAAACGGCCCGCCGGGGTTGAGCTGATCAAGCGACTGGTGCCGCGCTACGATGTCCTCGGCGAGAACTTCAAACCCGGCACCATGACTCGCCTCGGTCTCGGCTATGCCGATCTCGCCGCCGTCCATCCGCCGCTGGTGTACGTTTCCGTCTCCGGCTTCGGCAACCTCGGCGCATCGCCGTACGCGTCCTGGCCCGCCTACGCGCCGATCGTCGAAGCGATGGCCGGCTTCTACGAAGCCAAGCGCAAGCCCGATCAGCCGCCCCTGGTCGGTCCGGCCGGCGCGCTCGGCGACATCGGCAGCTCCCTGTTCGCCGCCATCGGTCTGCTCGCCGCGTTACGCCAGCGCGATCGCACCGGCCGCGGCCAGCATGTCGACGTCGCCATGTACGATGCGATGGTGGCAATGGCCGATGTCATCCCTTTCCTGTGGTCGATGGGCGTGCGCGGCCAACGCCGCGCCGTCGGTATCCTCGACGGCTTCAAAGCCAAGGACGGTTACTTCGTCATACAAGCGGTGCGCGATCACCAGCTGGCGTTGCTCGCCGACGCCGTCGGTCATCCCGAGTGGCGTGAAGATCCGCGCTTCACGACACGGCAAGGCTGGGTCGATCAACTCGAGCAAATTGTCCGCCCCGCGATCGAAGCCTGGGCGGCGAGCCGCACCAAGCATCAAGCGGCGGCGGAGCTTTGCGCGCGCGGCTTGGCCGCCGGCCCCTGCCACACCCCCGAGGATCTGGTTGCCGACCCACATGTCCGGGCTCACAACATGTTGCTCGAAGTACCGCGGCCCGATGCCGCCGAGCCGTTGCTGATCACCGGCAATCCGATCAAGTTCGGCGACATCGCCGAGACTGCCAGCCAGCGCTGGCCGACCTTGGGGCAGCACACCGAGGAAGTTTTGCGGGCAGACCTCGACCTGACTCCCGCCGAGCTGGACCAGCTGCGCAATCAGGGCGTGATCGGCTGAGCCGGCAAGCCCAGCTCTCGCGCTACCACCGCAGCAATCGCGGCGTGCCCGATGCGGTTGGGGTGCCCGTCCCAATCCTCAGGATAGGGATGGCGGCCTTGCGCGACCAAGGCTTGCAGCGCTGGGAGCGCGTCGCTGTAAGCGATGGCCGAGCGCTCGAGCTGGCTCGCAGCTCGCCGGCGCAGACTCTGCTCGGCGGCGAGAACACGGTGCAGCTCTGCCGGAATATCCCGGCGCTCCTCGAGCTCGGCGGCGAACACCAGCTCCTTGGTCGGGATCAGCAGCACCCGCAGATCGGCCTTGCCGCGGCACTCGGCGGCGATCTGCTCGAGCAACGACAACGACAACCGTAGCCCCTCGGTGATGCGGGGGTCGTCGCTGTCGAGGACCGCCAGTCGCGTCCGTGGCGTGAACACCGTACGCAAGCGATCGCTACGGCTGCTTTGGAAGGGGAACAACAAGCTCGGCGATGTGGCCGCGGTCACCTGCTCGATGCGGCTCCAACTCTTGTGCGCGCCGGCGCTGCGGGGACCGCGGAGCACGCTGCGACTGCGCTTGTAGAGGCTCACCACCAGCGACCGATCGAGAACGTGGTCCTGCAGCCACCGTCGCAATGGTGCATCGAGCAGACCGCGCTTGGCATGAACCGTATCCTGCCACGCCTGGCCGAGTCGGCCGTGTGTGCGTCCGGCCGCGGCGATGCGCTTGCGCTCGCCGGCGTCGGGGTGGCGCAAGTCGGGATCTCGTGGGCGGTCGTAGGCCCAGCCAAAGGCATCGGCGAGATCGTTGCCGAAGTACCAGCCGACGACGACCACCGCGGGCCGCAGCGCGAGCGCCTCCGGCAACAGAGCTCGGTACTGCCCCGGGCCGTAGCCGCCGAAGGCGAACTGATAGACCTCGCGGCCGCTCAGCGCCGCCAGCTGCTGTGGCCAAGCGTCCTCGCGCCGCACACCCTCGCCGACAGTCTGTGAATCGCCGATGGCGACGATATCGGCCCGTTCCGGCCGCCGTGCGTTGCGAAAGCCATGCTCGTCGTACTCTTCGCGCAGGGCAGGATCGCCGCGATGACCGAGCTCGGTATCGGCGATCGCGCTTGCCTTGGTACCGGTCAAGCGCTCGCGCGCCAGTGGCGAAGCTACCGCTATCAGCTGCAACAACGCCTCCGAGCAGAGCAAGCCGAAGAGGATCAGCGCCAGCGGAAGGGCGATCCGCTTCATGGTTGCGGAGTCGTGGCTACCTCGCCTGGTGCGGCGAAGTCGCGCCACAGGACCGGTGGATGGGCGGCGAAGTGACGGTAGAGCTCGAACCAGGTCCGGGTCGTCTTCCGTTCCGCTCCCGAGGTGCGCCACTTGAGCGCGGCTTTGGCGAGCAGGTGCAGCTGAAACAGCGGCAGCACGGTCGCCGCGGGCAACGATAAGGCCTCGCAGTACCGGCGTACTGCCTGACGTGCGGCGACCGCCGCCCAATGGTTCTCGCCGTGGAAGGCGCGCACCCGCGCGGCCTTGCTGCCCCAGGGGACGACGCCGCCGAGATAGGCGTAACGACTCAAGAAGTACATCAAGTCGTGCAATGGCAAACCGGGCGCGGCGGTCTCCCAGTCGATCAACCAGGCTCGGCGGCTCGACGCCTCGACCAGGAGATTGTTGGGATTGGCGTCGCCGTGGACCAGCACCGCGAACGGTTCCGCGCCGAGCTGCTGCTGCAAGCTGGCGGCGATCGCGTCGAATCGGCCGCTGTCGCCGCCGAGTGTGCGACAGCATTGCCGCAGAGGTTCGAGAAGTTGTGCGTCGAAGTCGCTCGGGCTCAGCGGCCGCCGGGTGGCGCTGCCGAGAGCGACCAGAATCGGCAGCGTCTCGGCCACATCGGCCGGCAGCCGCCGGCTCAGCGCCGCCATCCAGAGATGCCGTCCCATCATTTCTCCGGGCGCGGCGCGCTCGAGCAGCAGCGGTTGGCCGTCGATCTCGACGATGCCTACCAGCGCCGCCAGATGCGGTTGCAAAGCCGGGTGCGCCGCCAGCTGGCGCAAGAGCCGCTCCTCTTCGATCAGGACATTGCTGTCGCGCGGATCACGGGCGAGGCGGGCGAACAGCAGCGGCCGCGCGCTCGGGTCGACGACGGCAAAGTGGACCCGTCCGCCGCGACGGCCCGCGCCGCCGATCTGCACCACCTGGAGCGGCCGGCGAAAGGATGCGACGTCGACCAAATCGGGGATCCGTTGCAGCAGGGCGCGGCTGATGGTGCTGAGCGGGCGATGCTCGGTCATTCGCGCTCCGCCAGGATCAGGTACGCCGGTGCCATCCACCAGTGCAGTCCGAGCCGTTGCAGCAGAGCGAACACTGCCGCATCGAACGGCTGCCGCCGGGCGAGAATACGGCGGCGGAAGAAATCGAAAGCGGCCTCGTCACCGGCGCGCACGATGGCATTGGGATCCTGATAGCGCGGCCACGGGCAGTGGAATTCCAGGTTAGGGTAGCCAGCCTCGTGCAACAGCCGGACGTAGTCGCTCTGGCTGTAGGTGTATGTCCGGTACGGCTTGTCTTTTCGCTTGCGGGTCAGCCAATCGGCGGCGCGGCGGGGCAGAAAGCTGGTGAAGTAGAGCTTGTTGTGGTCCTTGCGGCGGTAGAGCAGCTCGGCGGCGTAGCGGTTCTCGATCGCCAGGTAGAGTACGCCGCCCGGGCGAAGCAGCTGGCGGACCCGCCGCAGCAGGCCGAGCTGTACGGTGCGGGGGTCGCTCTGCTGATCCCACTCGCCGACCCATTCGAGCACGCCATTGATGATGACACAGTCGAATTGCCCCTCGGCTAGGGGCAAGCGCAAGCCGTCGGCGTGGAGGGCGACGACGTTGTCGAGTCCTTCGGCTTCGGCACGCCGGGCGAGGAAGGCGACGCGGTCGAGTGTCGCATCGACGGCGACGACCCGACCGCAGCGGCGAGCCAGGGGCAGGGAGATCGCGCCGAAGCCGCAGCCGAGGTCGAGCACGGTGCTGGTCGGGGTCAGCGGCAGCAGCAGGCAACCGTCGGCGAAGCTCTCATCGAAGCTTTTGAGGAAGACTTTTGCCCCGCGGCGGTCTTGCAGCACCGCCTCGATCGCGTCGAGGCGGCGTTCGCCAGCGAGATGGATCAGCTCGCCGACACGGTCACGGGGGAGGGTGCCGTAGTAATACCCCGGGTCGCTGAAAGACGGCACGCCCAGGCGGGGCGGGTAGAGCTGGCGACATTGCGGGCAGTGCAGGCCGTCGTCCACACGATGGAGGGCGACGCGGCAGTCCGGGCAGTGCAGCGCGATGGAGGCGAGCGGGTCGGTCAAGGTCGGGGAAAGTTTCATGGGGGGCGGCGGGGTGTCAAATGGGGCTTGGAGGCTTCGGGGCTTGGGAGCTTGGGAGCTTGAGGGGTTGGGGACTTGGGCAGGAGGCTGTGAGGCGCGGGGGCGGGGTATTCCTACTGAGTTGGGTGTTATCCCTGTGTAAACATCTGGGGGTGGGTGCTGCGGTTGAGCGGTTGGCTTCCGGGGTCGGCATGGTTCGTGCGATGCGGCGCTGTCATGCGCAGTGAATTGGTCCGCAGCGGGATGCGAACTGGCAGCTTCCGACTGCAAGGCGCTTGCGGCGGTGACGGCGGCGGGGGTGGCAGGGACTCGCCAACGCCGCCGTCCCGATCGTTTCGACATCGATTACAGACGGAGCTATGAGCCGCTGCGAGTGCGCCAGGGCGATGCAGCGAGCTTTGAAGGGAGATCGGCGATGCGAGCTTCGAGCATGGTAGCCTCCTTGGTCGTTTTGATGATGGCGCTGCCGGCGGCCGCTGATCTGCGGTGGAGCGGCGAGAGGAGCGCTGCCCGCGACAGCCGTCCCGGCAAAGGGATCGCCAAACGGCTGCAAGGTAGTGGCGGCTGGCAGCGGCGCGGCGGCGCGAAGCACTCGGGGCAGCGCTGGCGGCTCGACGTGCAGCGCGATGCTGAGGATCGGCTGAGCGGACGGGTCCAACTCGGCCGCTCGCCGCTCGCTGCCGCCGGCAATTTGAGCGGGGTGATCGCCGGCGACTCGGTCCAAGGCTCGATCGCCGACGACAGCGGCAACTTGATCGCCAGCTTCGAAGGTACGATTGGAGCCGACGGCATCCGCGGCCGGTATACGGATCGGACCGGGGAGGTCGGCGACTGGACGTGGGAAGGAGCGCTGCCGCAGTGATGCAATTGAGGCTCGTGCCGCTGCAGGACGGCGGCCCGGCCGAAGCGCCGGAGCCTGTCGCCGGCGATTGGCGCGACGAGGCGCGGCGGGCTTTGCTCGCCGGTGCGGTTCTGATCGGGCAGCTTGCCGCCGCCGCCGGCAGTGGGATCTTGATCGCGCGGGTTTTCCCGCCGGTGGCGCAAGGCTGGTTGGCGCTGGTTGCGCTGGTGCCGCTGATTCGCGCTCTCGAAGGAGCTTCGGCCGGGCGTGCCTTGTGGCTCGGTTGGCTCACCGGGATCTGTGCTTGCGCGGCGGCCTTCGACTGGTTGCTGCCGACGGTGATCCGCTTTCAGGATCTCGAGCCGAGCCACGGCACGCTGATCTTCGCCGGCTTCGTCGCCTATCATGCGCTGCAGTTTGCCCTGTTCGCC
>DASPMH010000117.1:0-3904 GCA_035627175.1 Terriglobales bacterium
CGACGAGCGGCTGCTGGCGCAGCTCGTCGGCAAACAAGGTGCGCCCCTTGAGCAGCTGGACCTGGCACGTGTGCAGCGCCTGCCAACGGGTCTCGGCATACTTGCCCGCCGCCTTGGCGATCGCTTGCTGGCAGCGCCGCAACAAGGATTCGGTGGGCTGAAGCGCGCGCCCGTACTGATCATCGATGATTCGATCGACCGCGGCGTCGTGGCTCGTCTGGAGACAGCCGCTCCCCCCGTTTGCGGCAATCAGGCCGTCGACGTTCTCGGCGCAGGCGTCGAACAGCCCGACATACGCATCGGTGCAGCGACCGCGCTCGCCGACCGCGTTGCGGAGCTTGAGGCCGGCGCGCGTGATCCGGCTGGCGGTCTCGTACTCGCCGGCGCAGTCGGCCGGATCGGTCAAGGGCTGAGTCTTGGCGGCATCGAGGAACAGCGGCCGGCCGCGGTTGAGCTGATCGCGGCAGTTGCGCAGCGCCTTCAAGCGATCGAAGCCGTAGCCGCGGGCAGCTTTGAAGATCGCCTCCTGGCATCGCCGCGCCGGCAACTCGAGTTGACAGTCGACATCGCAGCCGTCGCCGGCGATCTGATTGGCGTCATCGCAGCTCTCGTTGCCGCTGTTGTTCAGCACTCCATCGCCGCAGCTCTCGGTGCGGCACTGCGCCGAGCAGCCGTCGCCACCGCTGGTATTGAAGTCGTCGCAAGTCTCCGGCGCCTCGACGACGCCGTTGCCGCAGACCGCCTGACGCAACACCAGCGCTTGCAGCCCCTGCGGCAAGCCGCTGCCGTCGTCGGCGATCAGCAGCAGGCTGCGGCCGCCGCCCTCGAGGGTCGGCCCGAGGCTCGCGCCTTCGAAGTTGTAGAGGCTGTTGCGCGACCACAGCAGCGTCTTGCTCACCGGATGGAAATCGGCTCCGTCGAGGTTCGCCAGCGAGCTGGTGTCGCTCGCTCCGGCAAAGCCGACTTGGTACAGCCGCGAGCGCAGAGCGGTGATGCCGCTGGCCCGTTCGAGCACCAGCAGGTCTCCTCCGGCGATCGCAATCAGATCGCTGACGCCGCTGCTCTCGACGTCGCGGCCCGGATTGGAAACGTCGCCAGGGAGCGGGTCGGTGACGTAGGCCCATTGCCCGTTGGGAGCGTAACTCGCGTCGAAGCGCTGCAGGCGCACCGTGCTGCCGGCGGTAAAGCTCGCCGGCGCGCCGTCATTGATCAGGGCCTCCTCGTTGGCGGTCCACAGCGCCTGCGAAGCAGGATCCCGCGTCAGCCCCTCGAGCGCCAAATTGAGACGGATGTTTTGGAACACCGGAGGGAGAGTCAAGGTTTGCACCAGGCCGCCGTCGCTGGCGTGCTCGCGAATCGCCGGGCCGACCTCGTCGGAGGCGAGAAAGCCGCCGGTGGCGCTGTGGTAGACCAATCCTTCCGGGTCGTCGGCTCCGCTGAGGAGAATGCCCGGAGCGAGGGTAGCGCTCTGGATCGTGCCGTTCGGATTGAGCTCGATCGCCAGCGGGTAGACCCGGCGCGTCGTGTCGGACAGCGCGTAGTACTGGTTGCCGGAGACCCAGACGATCGCGCTCAATTGGTTGGCGCCGCTGTCGTTCGCCGGCAGCATGTAAGGGCCTTGCCCAGGATCGCTGACCGACCATTGCACCGCCTCCGCCGAGAACGCGACCAGCAGGGCCGACAGAGCGACCAGCGAGACGCTGTAGCGCGCTCTCTCGTACCGGGCCTTGGCGAAGGAGGAGGGTGCCGTGCGAGCCGCCGCGGTGAACGAACAATCGGAATTACTTGCATGCATATGGGGAAGCCTGTACTCGTCGGTTACTAGATTCTCCGGCGCCCGTCACGATCCCCGGGAGGGTCGCTTGGAAACGCGCCGCATCTCCAGAGCAAGCCTTTAATCACGAGCGATGAGCGGTAGAAAGTCGCCTAAAACGCGGGTCGGCATGATCAGCCTCGGCTGCGCCAAGAACCTGGTCGACGCCGAGGTGATGCTGGGCCACCTTGAGCGCGCCGGCTGCACCTTGGTGCAGGACGCCGCCGACGCAGAGGTGGTGATCGTCAACACCTGCGGCTTCATCGGGCCGGCCCGCAAAGAATCGATCGACACCATCCTCGAGATCGCCGAGCACAAGAAGGACGGCAGCCTCAAGCGGCTGGTGGTCGCCGGCTGCATGGTACAGCGCTACGCCACCGAGCTGCGCGAGAGCCTGCCGGAGGTCGACGCCTACCTCGGGCTCGACGAATTGCACAAAGTGGGAGACGCCGTTGGGCTTGGGGCCCTCAAGCCTTCCAGCCCTCAAGCCCCCAAGCCCCGGATCCCCTACGGCGCCTCTCTTGCCCTCTACGACCACACCTCACCGCGTCGCCGCGCCACCGCGCCGTGGACCGGTTATCTCAAAATTGCCGAGGGCTGCGACCACACCTGCTCGTTCTGCGCCATTCCCAACTTCCGCGGCGCCTTCCGCTCGCGCTCGCCCGAAAGCCTGGTCGCCGAAGCACGGGCGATGGCGGCCGGCGGGGTCGCCGAGCTCAATCTGATCGCCCAGGACTCGAGCCACTACGGCCGCGACCTCGGCGACTTCGACGGCCTGCCGCACCTGCTCGCCCGCCTCGATGCGATCGACGAGCTGCGTTGGATCCGGGTGCACTATCTCTATCCCAACACCGTCACCGAGCGGATGATCGAAGCGATGGCGGAGTTGCCCAAGGTCGTGCCGTACGTCGACATGCCGCTGCAGCATGCCCATCCGGAGACGCTCAAGCGGATGCGGCGCGGCGGCAGTAGCGCAAGCCATCTGCGGCTACTCGATCGGTTTCGCCGCGCCATGCCCGATGCCGCGCTGAGAACCACGCTGATCGTCGGCTTCCCGGGCGAGAGCGAAGAGGAGTTCGAGGAGCTGTGCGGCTTCGTCGACGCAGCTCGCTTCGATCACCTGGGGGTGTTCACCTATTCGCACGAGGAAGGCACCGGCGCCTACGGTTACGCCGACGACGTACCGGAAGAAGTAAAGCTAGAACGTCACGATCGACTAATGCAGCTGCAGCAGGAAATCGCCCTCGAGCGACTCGAGGATCAGATCGGCGAGAAGGTCGAGGTGCTGGTCGAAGGCACCCATCCGGATACCGACCTGCTGCTGGTCGGCCGCATGCCGACGCAGGCGATCGAGGTCGACAGCCAGGTGCTGATCAACGACGGCGTCGCGCGCCCCGGCACCTTCGTCCAAGTCGAGCTGACCGAAGTAGCCGGCTACGACCTGGTCGGCGCCATCGTCGCCTAGAACCTGGCATCCTCCGGCAATTCAACCAGATCTACCGGGAGGCTGCGTAAGTGTAGCTGGGCTCGGCAGAGCGCGGCGGCCCGGCTCACCAAGCCGCCAACCGCCGAAAGCAGTACCAGGGCCCAACACCACGCTCAGACGGCTAGAGATTTCGGTGCGCAAGCGGTGGTTGACCATCGCGGTTCCGGCCGCTACAACCACCGCCTCTGCAACTCACCCACGTGCGAAAGTGGCGGAACTGGCAGACGCGCAGGATTCAGGATCCTGTGGGCTAATCACCCGTAGGGGTTCAAGTCCCCTCTTTCGCACTATCCTTCCTGTTGATTCTCCGTATCCGTTCGGTGAATGGCGTGATGCATGCGCCAAACCCGGTCGCATCGGTGCAGCAGCTGCCTGAGACCCGCCGCATCGAAGCTCGCCGGAACTTTCAGCCAGCGACCATCCCCGAGGTGCAGCACAAAGCCGCCATCGCTGAAACTATTGCGGCTGATCACCTCGATCATTGCCGGAGCCGCGACGGCGGCAGCGCCACGCTTCGGCTCGGCCCGCCGCTGCTCGCCCCGAACCGACACCAAAGCGCGCCAGTTGCTCTGTGTCCCAACCAAGTGCTCTCGATCAACGGCATA
>DASPMH010000118.1:0-2059 GCA_035627175.1 Terriglobales bacterium
GAGTTGGGTGTGCTCCAACAATTGCTCGGCAATGTCGGCCGCGCGCCGCCGATCCGCGAAGAAGAGCGCGGCGGGCGTCCGGACCGCGACTAACTTTTCGATCAAGATCGAACAAAGAAAAACGCCCCGGCCAGAAGCCGGGGCGTTTGCTTTTGGCGATGTGGCCTCGCCTTAGCCGTTCCAGTGCGCCAGCACCGCGAGCATGAGCAGCGCGACGATGTTGGTGATCTTGATCATCGGGTTCACGGCGGGGCCCGCCGTGTCCTTGTAGGGGTCGCCGACAGTGTCGCCGGTGACGGAAGCCTTGTGGGCGTCCGAACCCTTCTTGTGAACGACGCCGTCCTTGTCGCGGAAGCCGTCTTCGAACGACTTCTTGGCGTTGTCCCAAGCGCCGCCGCCCGAGGTCATCGAGATGGCGACGAAGAGGCCGGTGACGATCACGCCCATCAGCATCGCGCCGACAGCCGACAGCGCCTGGCTGATGGCGGCGGCCTGGTCGAGACCGATCATTGCGCCGATGCCCCAGATGACGAGGAACAGCACGATCGGCGAGAGCACCGGGAGCAGCGACGGGACGATCATTTCCTTGATCGCCGCCTTGGTCAGCATGTCGACGGCGCGGCCGTAATCCGGCTTGGCCGAGTAGTCCATGATGCCCTTGATCTCGCGGAACTGGCGACGGACCTCTTCCACAACCGCTTGCGCGGCGCGGCCGACGGCCATCATCGACATGCCGCCGAACAGAAAGGGCAAGAGGCCGCCGAACAGCAGGCCGACGACCACGTACGGGTTCGACAGCGAGAAGTCGGCGACGACGCCTTCGAGCAGCGAGCCGGCCGGCGCATTGCCCGAGAAGAACTCGAGGTCGGTGGTGAAGGCGGCGAAGAGCACAAGCGCGCCGAGACCGGCGGAGCCGATCGCGTAGCCCTTGGTGACGGCCTTTGTCGTGTTGCCGACGGCGTCGAGCGTGTCGGTGGTTTCGCGGACGCTATCATCGAGACCCGACATTTCGGCGATGCCGCCAGCGTTGTCGGTGACCGGGCCGAAGGCGTCGAGCGCCACAACCATGCCGGCGAGCGCCAGCATCGTGGTGACGGCGATGCCGATGCCGATCAGGCCGCCCATCGTATAGGTGAAGATGATGCCGGCGATGATGATGAGCGCCGGAACCGCGCACGCTTCGAGCGAGACGGCCAGACCCTGGATCACGTTCGTGCCGTGACCGGAGACCGACGCCTGGGCGATGGACTTCACCGGGCGGTAGCCGACGCCGGTGTAGTATTCAGTGATCCAGACGATGAGGCCCGTGACGACGAGACCGGCGACGCCGCACCAGAACAGGTTGATGGCGGGGATCGCATCGTTGGTGACGTCGATCGGCGTGACCGAGGCCGTCATCGGATCGCCGAGCGCGAGATAGATCGCGCCGTAGAGCGCCGGGACGGACAGCACGGCGGAGGCGATGAAGCCCTTGTAGAGCGCGCCCATCACATTGCGCGAGCCCGAGGACAGGCGAACGAAGAAGGTGCCGATGATCGAGGTGACGATGCAGACGCCCGCGATGAGGAGCGGGAGCAGCATCATGCCGGCTTCGGCCGTGTCGTTGAAGGAGATGGAGGCGAGGACCATCGTGGCGACGATCGTCACCGCGTAGGTCTCGAACAGGTCGGCGGCCATGCCGGCGCAGTCGCCGACGTTGTCGCCGACGTTGTCGGCGATGGTGGCGGGGTTGCGCGGGTCGTCTTCCGGAATGCCGGCTTCGACCTTGCCCACCATGTCGCCGCCGACGTCCGCGCCCTTGGTGAAGATGCCGCCGCCGAGACGGGCGAAGATGGAGATCAGCGACGCGCCGAGGCCGAGGGCGACCATGGCGTCGACGACCGTGCGGCTGCCCGGTTCATAGCCGAGGCCGGCGGTGAGCAGCGCAAAGTAGCCGCCGAGACCGATGATGGCGAGACCGACGACCAGCATGCCGGTGACCGCGCCCGACTGGAACGCGACCGACAGGCCCTGGGCCAGGCCCTTGGAGGAGGCTTCGGTGGTGCGGACGTTGGCCTGG
>DASPMH010000119.1:0-5616 GCA_035627175.1 Terriglobales bacterium
TGAGTCCGCACGGATCAGCGTCGGCGGTAAGCTCGAGCTGCGCGCGGGGCCCGTGCGAGGGGATCGAGTCGACGTCGAGGTGCGCCTCGAGCCGGAGGAGGAGTACATCGGCTTCGTGATGGACGTGCTTTATCCCTCGGACACCGTCTCGCTCGACGAGCACAGCTGTATCCTCGATGCTGCGATCGCGAACGATCGACCGGAATGCCGGACCGCACCGCCGATGGAACCGTGCAAGAGGTTAGAGGCAGAAATCGTCAACTGCGGTTCCGAGCCGGAGGCGGGCGGCTGTGAAGGCGTACCACCGGCCGACGATCGCTTGCGGGCGATCGTCTGGAGCCCCGACGACCGTCTGCCATTGCCCGCCGGCCGCATCTTCCATTGTACCTTTACCGTGATCGACGCCGAGCGCTTGCCGGCACTTCTAGATATCTCTGGAGTTGCGGGCGAAGGGATCGGCCATCGCGTCGGGCCACTCTCCACCCACGACACGACGATCGAGCCGGCAGCCGAGACAACCGCTGTTACCGACGAGAGCGGCTGCGCCGTGCAACAGCGCGGATCGCGCAAGGGAGTGATCGCCGGCCTGATGCTGCTAGTGGTCGCACGGCTGTGTCGCCGCGGCCGCCAGACGTAGCCACTCACGCAAATAATGTCCCCGCGAGGCTTCTGTCCGAAAGAACTGCCCAACAGCTTTCTGAGCGCGTGTTCCCCTCCCTGTAATTCCTGTCCTCCTGTCAAAAAAATCCGGGCGCGCGGTGCACATGTCCGCGCGTCGGCTCCGGGTTCGCCGCAGAAATCCCCGCGCCTGCGGCGCTGAGGCTTTCGCGAAAGCCTCAGCCCTTTGGGGAGCTTTAGGCTTGTTTGCGGCGGGCGGCGGTTTCTTTGCGGATCGGTTGGGCGCCGTCTTCCAGGCGGAACAGGTCGAGGCGCTTGCGCAGGATGTTGAGCTCCTTGCGATGGAAAGATGCCAGCGCCTGGAACTTGCGCATGCCCTCGGCGGTCAACATGACGCGGACTTCCCGGCGGTTGTCCGGGTTGACCGTGCGGCGCACCAGGCCGTTCGATTGGGTGCGGTCGACCAGGCCGACGACGCTGTGATGGCGCAGCTGGAGAAACTCGGCGAGCTCCGAGATCGTCGCCCATCCTCGCCCGGTGAAGCCGGCGACGCCGAGCAGCAGCTGATGCTGTTGCGGCGTCAGGCCGACCTTGCGCGCTTCGAGATCGCCGGCGTGGAGCATCCGCCGCAGAGCGTGGTGAAAGCGCGCCAGGTAGCGGGCATCGGACGGTGTCGCCTCACTCATCGATTCCTCCCTGCTTCTCGGATGCGGGCGGTGGACTGCCGGGCGTTGCCGGCTGGAGCTCGCGCAAGCGCTGCTCGAGCTGCTGCACGCGGCGATTGAGCACGTCGTAGCGTTGCTGCAGATTGATCACCGGCTCGCTGCTCGCCGGGCCAGCGGCCGGCACGCCGCCGTCGAGTGCGTAGATCAGCTCGGGATCGCGAACCACCATCTGCAGCTGGCCGCGGAAGTCTTCGATCACACCGGCGGCGCGAACCATCCGGTTGAGGTAGTACGTTTCGGGAGCGGCGGGAAATCGGCTGAGCACTCCGATCACCAGCGCGATGGTCAGCTGCGGCTGCTTGGCGCCGAGGTGCAGCTTGACGACGTTGGCGTCACGCTCGGTCGCGATCACCTTGCCTTCGACGACCCGCTGTTCACCGACATAGAGCCCGGCGACGCTGGCGGAGACGACCTCCGCTGCCGCCGCGGCCTGCGGCGCGATGACAGCCAACATCAAAACGAGCGACCATGCCGTGCCCATGTCTCCCACCCCTCGCCTGCGGCGCTCGCGCTAGAACTTGAAGTCGCGCTCTTGTTGGCGCGGATCGTCTTCCGGGGAGAGCTGCTCGAGCTTGCGGAAGACGATGTCGATCAGCTTGTCGAGCCGGCGATACTCGCCGGAGTGCGCCGCGGCGCGGGCGACGCTGACCGCCAGGCGCAGCTTTTCGTCGCGGGTCATCGAGGTGGCTCGCGGAGGCCTGCGGCTCGAGGGCTTCGGGGCTTGAGGGCTTGGGTAGTGCGGATCGTCATTGCGGCGGCGTTGTTATAGGCAGGCGTGGCGCTGAGGACAACGCCGTGGCTCGGGGCGGCGCAATTGAAGCGCTGGGATGACTCTGGTAACTTGCCGCAAATCGTCCCTTTGGCGCCTCTGCGGACGCCGTTAGGCGGAAAGGAGCTGCACGTCATGGCTGGCGGCAAAACGTTCAAGCGCGATCAAAAACGTCGGAAAGAGATGGCCCGCAAGATGAAGCAGGAGGAAAAACTCCGCAAGAAAGTCGAGCGGCGCAACGAAAAGCGCGAGCCGGGTGAAGAAGACACGCCCGATTTGATTCCCCTCGATCCCAACGTTCCGATCTGATTCGACCTACCTGTTACGGGGCGGCCGACGGCCGCTCCGCTTCTCTTCCGCCTCTCCCCCATAGCTGTCCATTTTCTCCTGAGCGACTCACTCC
Source organism: Terriglobales bacterium (assembly GCA_035627175.1). GTDB lineage: Bacteria > Desulfobacterota > Binatia > HRBIN30 > HRBIN30 > DASPMH01. The sequence goes on from DASPMH010000119.1 coordinate 2,516, forward strand.
GCGAGCATGCTGCGCGCGATCTGCGAGATCTGAATCTCGTCGGTGCCGCCGTAGATCTGCAGCACCTTGGCGTCGCGGCAGAGCTGCTCGACCTGAAACTCTGCCATGTAGCCGTTGCCGCCGAAGAGCTGCACCGCTTCGAGCGTGCACTCCATCGTCGCCTGCGCCGCATAGAGCTTGCACGCCGAGGCCTCGGCGAACGACATCTGCTTGCCTTCGCCGGAGAGCGCGATCTGGCGGAAGAGCAGGTTGCGGATGTTCATCATCGCCACCTGCATCTTGGCGAGCTTGAGCTGAATCAGCTGGAACTCGCCGATCGGCCGGCCGAACTGCACCCGCGTGCGCGCATAGTCGGTGCACAGCTCGAGACAACGATCGACCATACCGTACGCCATTGCCACCACGCCCGAGCGCTCCATGTTGAAGGTCGCCTTGGCGCCTTCCCGCCCGCCGCCAGCCTTCTCGCTGCCGCCGAGCAGCCGGTCGCGGCCGCAGCGCACGTTGTCGAGAAAGAGCTCGCCGGTCGGTGAGGAGTGCATGCCCATCTTCTTGAGCGGCTGCGACTGCACCAGACCTTCCATCCCTTTGTCGAGCACGAAGCTGACCACCTTGCGCTGCTTCGGCTCGACCCCCGGCTCGTCGAGCTTGCAGATGAAGACGATGGTATCGGCGTAGGGTCCGTTGGTGATGAAGGTCTTCTGGCCGTTGAGCAGGTAGTCGTCACCGTCGCGGCGCGCCGTCGCCTTCATCGAGCCGAAGGCATCGGAGCCCGAGCCCGGCTCGGTGATCGCCCAGGCGCCGATCTTCTCGAGCGTCATCAACGGCAGCGCCCAGCGATCCTTCTGCTCCCAGGTCCCCTTCGCCATAATCGCGCCGGCGGTCAGTCCCATGCTGACACCCATCGCCGTCACCATGCCCGGGCAGTAGCGCGAGATCTCGATGATCGGGATCAGCTGCATCGCCACCGCGTCGGCGTTGCCCGCCGCGCCGTCTTCACTCGCCGCCGGTTTCTCCGCTACGCCCTCGGCGGCGCGTCGCTTCTGCGCCTCGTAGCGCATGCGCGCCGCATCGGCGAGCCCGAAGGCGCCGACCAGCTTGCGCATCACCTCGTACGGCGGCAGCTCACCGTGCTCGAGCTCGCGATGGCGTGGCACGATCTCGGTCTCGACGAATCGCCGCACCATGTCCCGGATCATCAAATGCTGCTCACTCCACTCGATCATCGCGCCTCCTCAGCGAGGACGAAGCAGTGCCCGAGGCAAGCGCCGATGTAAAGGCGCAATGTAGCGGCCGTCGGCAGACGGCGGCAGGTGAGCCGAGCCGCCGCGCTCTGCCGAGCGCAGCTACATCCCTGGCAGCGCCGCACTTCGACGCTTTGGCGCTACCGGCGCAATGTAGCTGCCGTCGGCAGACGGCGGCAGGTGAGCCGAGCCGCCGCGCTCTGCCGAGCGCAGCTACATCCCTGGCAGCGCCGCACTTCGACGCTTTGGCGCCACCGGCGCAATGTAGCTGCCGTCGGCAGACGGCGGCAGGTGAGCCGAGCCGCCGCGCTCTGCCGAGCGCAGCTACAGCGATGCGGCGGATTGGTCGAGGATCCAGATCAGCGGGCCTTGTGGCGCGATGCGTTGGGCCGGCAGGTCTTCGCCGCGCTCCAGGGCGGCGATGGCGGCGCCCTTGTCGGCGCCGGCCACCAGGAACACCACCTCTTTGCCACGGTTGAGCAGCGGCAGCGTGAAGGTCATGCGCTGGCCCTTGCCCCCGGGTCCAGGGTTGCCGACCACCCAGCGCTGCTCTTCCTGCAAGGCCGGCGAGCCCGGGAACAATGAGGCGACGTGGCCGTCGCTGCCCATGCCGAGCAGCAGCCAATCGAATTGCGGCGGCGCGCCGTCGAGGTCGCCGCCGAGCACCCGCACCATCTCCGCCTGGTAATCGCGCGCGGCTTGGTCGAGATCCTCGCGCTCCGCCGGCATCCGGTGGATCCGCCCCGGCGGCACCGCCAGCGGTGCGAGAAAGCCTTCGTTGGCAATGCGAAAGTTCGAATCGGCATGCTCCGGCGGCACCGCCCGCTCGTCGCTCCAGAAGAAGTCGATGCGCTCCCACTGCACGCGCGAGCGGTAGGGCTCCTGACCGAGCAGCCGGTACATCTTGCGCGGCGTCGAGCCGCCGGTCAGCGCGACGACGAAACGATCGGCACGCGCGATCGTCTCCGCGGCGCGCTCACAGAACAGCTCGGCCGCAGCGCGGCTGGCGCTGTCCTCCGAGTCGTAGACCCGGCGCTCTCCCTTCATGGTGCCACCGTCGGATCGCAGCCGCTGATCACCTGCAGCAACGGCCGCCAAACGTGCTGCCGCCGCGCCGGCAGCTGCGCCGCCGTCGCCGGTCCGTCGCTGCCGGCGACATAGAGCTCGAGCGCATCCGAGCCGCCCCATGCTCGGGCGATTGGATCGATGATCCGCCACTGTGCCTCGACCTCGTCGCGATGGGTGAACAGCGTCGCATCGCCTTGAATCACGTCGAGCAGCAGCGTCTCGTAAGCGTCCGGCGAGCGCGTGCCGAAAGCCGACTGATAGCAGAACTCCATGTGCACACTGGCGGTGCGCATCTCCGTCCCCGGGCGCTTGGCGCCGAAGGTCAAGGTGATCCCTTCGTTGGGCTGCAGCCGCAGGGCGATGACGTTGGGATCGATGTAGCTGTCGGGCGTCCGCGCAAACAGCGCCTGGGGTGTCCGCTTGAAGTGGATCACTACCTCGGTCAGCGAGCGCGCCAGCCGTTTGCCGGTGCGCAGATAAAAAGGCACGCCCGCCCAGCGCCAGTTCTCCACGGCCAGCTCGAGGGCAACGTAGGTATCGGTGGTCGAATCGGCGGCGACGCCGGGCTCCTGCCGATAGGCCTGCTCCCCGTGGCGGCCTGCGGCGTACTGGCCGCGCACCGCGCGCTGAGCGATCTCGGTCTCGCTCATCGGATGAATCGCCCGCAGCACCTGAACCTTCGCCTGACGCACCGCTTCGGAATCGAACGCCACTGGCGGCTCCATCGCTGTCAGCGCCAGCAGCTGCATCAGATGATTGGTCATCATGTCGCGCAGCGCGCCGACGCCTTCG
>DASPMH010000120.1:0-2122 GCA_035627175.1 Terriglobales bacterium
AGCTGTGGACCGCTGTCGATGCCGCCAAGGACCAGTCGTATTTTCTCTTCGGCGTCGAGCCGCAGGCGCTGGCGCACACCTTGTTTCCCCTCGGCGAGCTGAACAAAGCGGAGGTGCGCGCCAAGGCGCGTGAGCTTGGCCTGGCCGTCGCCGACAAGCCGGAGAGCCAAGAGATCTGCTTTGCGGCGCCTCGCCAGCACGCCGCCTTCGTCGCCCAGCATGCCGGCGACCGTCAGCCGCGCCCGGGCAAAGTCGTCGACCTGTCGGGACAGGTCATCGCCGACCATGACGGCGTGCATCATTTCACCATCGGACAACGGCGCGGTCTCGGTATCAGCGCGCCCGATCCGCTCTACGTAACCGCGATCGATGGCCGTTCCGGGAAAGTCACCGTCGGACCGCGGCAGGCGACGTTCTCCGGCGGCTTGCTGGCGCGGCGTGCCAATTGGCTGGCGCGCTGCACCCCCGGCACCAAGCTGCAGATGAAAATCCGCTCCCGCTTCGCGCCGACAGCGGTGGTGCTCGATGACGCCGGTGAGGATCATTTCGCGGTGCGCGCCGAAGCACCCCTATCGGCGGTTACACCGGGCCAGGCGGCGGTGTTGTACGACCGACAGCGGGTCGTCGGCGGCGGCTGGATCGAGCGAGCTATCTGATGCGAGTTGCCATCACCACCCTCGGCTGCAAGGTCAATCAGTACGACTCGGCCAGTATCGAAACTCGCTTGCGCCAGGAGGGCTGCACGGTTGTGCCGTTCGCGCCCGGGGCGGACGTCTACATCGTCAACAGCTGCAGCGTCACCGATCGGGCGGACGCGGAAAGCCGCCAGTTGGCGCGCCGTGCCCGCCGTTTCGCACCGCAAGCGCGGGTCATCTTGACCGGGTGCTTCGCTCAAACCAACCCGCACGGGGCAGCGATCGCGGAGGTCGATCACGTCGTCGGGTTGAGCCGTCTTCCCGATTTGGTTCGGGCGGTCAAAGGTGAGCTTGGCGAGCAAAGAATCGTCGTCAACGACCTGCGCACGGCGCGGCGGGTGACGACGCTCGGGGCCGACACCTTCACTGGCCAGACGCGGGCCTTCCTCAAGATTCAGGAAGGCTGCGATCTATTCTGTACCTTCTGCATTGTCCCGTTCGCCCGTGGCGCGAGCCGCAGCGTACCGCCACGCCAGGTGTTGTCGCAGCTGGAGATGCTCGCCGAGCGCGGTTTCCAAGAGGTGGTGCTGACCGGCGTTCACCTCGGCGGCTACGGTGGCGATCTCGAGCCGCGCCTCGGGCTGGTGGACCTGCTGGCGATGATCGCCGAGGTCAGCCCAGTGCCTCGCTTGCGACTGAGCTCGCTCGATCCGCCGGAGGTCAGTGGCGAGCTGCTATCCTTCTTGCGCCAATCGCCCATCTTCTGCCCGCATCTGCACGTTCCGGTGCAAGCCGGCTGCGACACGGTGCTCGGGCGGATGCGGCGCAAGTACGACGCCGCGCTGATCCGTGAGATGGCGACGGCCGTGCGGGCCGAATTGCCCGACGCAGCGATCGGCACCGATGTGATCGCCGGCTTTCCGGGCGAGAGCGATGCCGAGTTCGAGGAGACGTACGAGCTACTCGAGACCTTGCCCTTCACCTACTTCCACGTCTTTCCTTATTCCCGCCGCACCGGCACCACGGCGGCCAAGTTGCCGGGGCATCTGCCGCCCGCAACTATCCGGGCTCGAGCACAACGGCTGCGCAGGCTGGGAGAGCGCAAGCAGGCCGATTTCGCTCGCTCGTTCGTCGGCAGCCGCCTGCGAGTTCTCGTCGAGGACAAGCCTGACGGGCAGAGCGGCAGGTTGTCCGGCTACTCGCGCAATTATCAGCGCGTCGAGCTCAGCGGATCGCCGGCTCTGGCCAACTCCGAAATCGAGATCGTGGCCGCTGCGGTAAGGGGCGGACGTCTCGTTGCGTCGCCCATTTCCGCTCAATGAGCGAAATGCCCGAACCGCTCGACCAGCTCGAAGCTCGGCTCGGGTACCGCTTCCAACACCAACAACTTCTCGTCGATGCTTTGACGCACGCGTCGGCGATCCATCAGGCGCAGCCGCGGGCGGCTGAGCGGCTGGAATTCCTCGGCGACTCGGTGGTGGGATTGG
>DASPMH010000121.1:0-9787 GCA_035627175.1 Terriglobales bacterium
CCGCGCCAGGTGGTGGCGTGGCCGTTTCCCCATGACGACGACAGCGTCAGCCCGAATATCACGAAACGCATGTCGCGGGCGTACCACGATCTGTGCCCCCGCGCGTTTATGTCAAAGGCAACAGCCATGCTCCGCCACCATAGCGACTCCGCACAATTTACCGACGGCTCGCCGCCTTCACTCTGTAACAAGAAGAACTCTGGCCATGTCGCGCCGCACGTTGCGTCAGCGGCAGACGACAAACGGATGGCCAGTACTTTGCTGCGTTCGGCCAACCTTGCGCGACCGTCGATTCAAAATCGCTTACCTCGGAGCAATCATCATGACCCCTCCTCCTACCCTAGATTCGAGAACCTCAGTGAGATCGGTACTGCGAGAAACACTATCGAGCGAAGTGCCTGGCAAACGCCTCGAGTGCGCCGCATGAAGCGGAACGGCGTCGCCTTCGTCCCTCGGTTATCGAGCGGGTCGCATTCCAAGACCGTTCTGATCACCGGCGGCGCGGGCTTCATCGGCACCAATGTCGCGCACCATCTTCTCTCTACGGGGAATGCCGTAATCATTTTCGACAACCTCTCGCGACCGGGTACGGCAGATAACCTGCGTTGGCTGCGCGACGAGCACGGTGCGCGACTCGAGCATGTAGATGCCGATGTTCGTGACGCCGCCGTGCTGCGGCGCGCCGTCGCGCGGGTATCCCGGATCTACCACTTCGCCGCGCAAGTAGCGGTGACCAGCAGCTTGATCGCGCCCCGTGAAGATTTCGAAATCAATGCGGGTGGCACTTTGAATCTGCTCGAAGCGATCCGCACCTGCGACGATCCGCCGGTGCTGCTGTTCACCTCGACCAACAAGGTCTACGGCCGCTGCGAGGATCTCGCTCTCGAGCGTTGTGGCGAGCGCTACCAGGCCTGCGACGAGGCGCTGCGCCGCAACGGCGTCGATGAGACTCGCGGCCTCGACTTCTGCAGCCCGTACGGTTGCTCCAAAGGCGCCGCGGATCAGTACGTTCTCGATTACGCGCACACCTTCGGGCTGCCGGCGACGGTGTTCCGCATGAGCTGCATCTACGGCCCGCATCAGCACGGCAACGAAGATCAAGGTTGGGTCGCGCACTTCCTCCGCCGCGCATTGGCGGGCGAGAGCGTCACCATCTACGGCGACGGCTGTCAGGTGCGGGATATCCTTTTCGCCGACGATCTGGTGCGGGCGATGATGCTGGCGCATCAGCACATCGAACGCTGCGCCGGGCAGGCTTTCAACATCGGCGGTGGTCCTGCCAATACCATCAGCTTGCTCGAGCTGCTGCACCAGATCCGCGACCTCACCGGTGTGCGCATGGAGATCGAGCTGCGCCCATGGCGCGCCGCCGATCAGCGCTTCTACGTCTCTGACGCCGGCAAGTTCCGCGCTACGACCGGCTGGCAGCCACAGATCGGAATCCGCCAAGGCATCGCCCGATTGTGGGCGTGGCTACAGACGCAGACGGGTAGCGCCAGCCTCGATGCGGCACTACCTCGCGCTGTGGCCGCGAGCGGACCTGCGCTCTGAGATACGGCCGTGCGCGCTGCTCTGATCGTCGGGCCGCATCGAGTCCGCATCGAGGACGTGCCGCTGCCGGCGCCGAAGCCGACAGAGGTGCGAATCCGCGTCGAAGGCTGTGGCGTGTGCGCCTCCAATCTCGGTCCGTGGGACGGCCTGCCGTGGATTCGCTACCCCCTCGCTCCCGGCAATCCCGGTCACGAGGCGTGGGGGACGATCGATTGCGTCGGTGAAGCCGTGACCAGCTGCAGGCGCGACGATCGCGTCGCCATCCTCTCTGCGCACGGCTACGCCGAGTTCGACATCGCACGCGCCGATCAGGTGGTGCCGCTGCCCCGCTTTCTCGATGGCCAGGCGTTTCCTGGAGAAGCGCTCGGCTGTGCCATGAACATTTTCCGCCGTGCCGAGATTCGCCGCGGCGACACCGTCGCGATCGTCGGCATCGGCTTTCTCGGTGCGGCGCTGACCCGGCTCAGCAAACATGCGGGAGCACGGGTGATCGCGATCTCGCGCCGGCCTTACGCCCGCGAGCTCGGCAAACGCTGCGGTGCCGATGCTGTGCTCGACAGCAGCGACCCGGGTGCGGTCGCCGCCAGTGTCGCCGAAATCACCGGCGAGCTCGGCTGCGAGCGCGTCATCGAGGCGGCTGGCAAACAAGAGACCCTCGATCTGGCGACGCAGCTGACCCAGGAGCATGGCCGGCTGATCATCGCCGGCTACCATCAGGACGGCCCGCGCATGGTGAACATGCAACTGTGGAACTGGCGCGGTCTCGACGTGATCAACGCTCACGAGCGCAACCCCGCGGTGGTGGTCGGCGGAATCAGAGCCGCGATAACCGCGGTCGAAGAAAAAGTGCTCGACCCTCGACTGTTGCTGACCCACAGCTTTTCACTCGAGCAGCTCGGCGAGGCACTGGCAGCGACGGCCGCGCGCCCGGACGGCTTTCTCAAGGCTACGGTCACCCTATGATGCCCGAGCCGCGCCGGACGCCGACCACCGCCGCGAACAGCGCGCCGCTCGCGCTGCCGCGGCCGCCGCGTCTCGGCTTTGTCGGCCTCGGTTGGATCGGCCGGCACCGCCTACGCGCCGTTGCCGAGAGCGAGCTCGCCGAGATCGTCGCCCTCTGCGATCCCTCGCCCGCTTGCATCGACGAAGCGCGCGCTATCGCGCCGCAAGCGCAGCCCGCCGCCGGCATCGACGAACTCGTCGACCTCGATCTCGATGGCCTGGTGATCGCGACACCGAACGCCTTGCACCAGCAGCAGACCATCGCCGCGCTGCAGCGCGGCATTGCAGTCTTCTGTCAGAAGCCGCTGGCGCGTACCGCGTCCGAGACCGAGCAGATCGTCGCCGCCGCACGAGCGGCGAATCGCGATCTCGACGTCGACCTCTCCTACCGCCAGGTGCGGGCGATGCAGGTGGTGCGCAAGACGCTGCAGGAGCACGCTATCGGCAAGGTGTTCGCAGCCGAGCTGATCTTTCATAACGCCTACGGGCCGGACAAGCCGTGGTTTTATCAGCGCGAGCTCGCCGGCGGCGGCTGCGTGCTCGATCTCGGCATTCACCTGATCGATCTCCTGCTTTGGGGGCTCGGGGAGCCGAGCGTCGTCTCGGTCGACAGTCGCTTGTTTGCGCGAGGCCTGCGCCTTGGCGCAGAGGAGGTCGAGGACTACGCCACCGTCCAGCTCGACCTTGGCGGCGAGATCACCGCGCGGCTGGCTTGTTCCTGGCGCCTCTCCGCCGGCTGCGACGCGGTGATCGAAGCCTCCTTCTACGGGACCGAGGGGCGGGTCAGCCTGCGCAATCGGAACGGCTCATTCTACGACTTCTTTGCCGAGCTTGCTCGCGGCACCCGCTGCGAAGTCTTGTTCGAGCAGCCCGATGCCTGGGGCGGACGTGCCGCTCTCGCGTGGCTGCGGCGGCTGCAGGACGGCGGGCGATTCCGCAGCGAGTCCGAATCTCTGATCCGTCGGGCCGAATTGATCGATCGCATCTACCAGCGTTCCAGCGCGGAGGAGAGACGATGAAATCACCATCTCACATCACCACAGATCACGACGAGATCCGCGAGTGGGTCGAGGCGCGCGGCGGTTGCCCGGCGACCGTCAAGCGCAGCACGCGCGGAGGAAGCGCCGGCATTCTGCGCATCGATTATCCCGGCTTCAGCGGCAAACAGAGCCTGGCGCCGATCTCGTGGGACGAGTTCTTCGAAAAGTTCGACGCGAACGACCTCGCCTTCCTGTATCAGGAGAGCACCGTCGGCGGTGACGAGAGCCGCTTCAGCAAGCTGGTCAGTCGCGATCAGATGAAGGGCGGCGGACGCGGTGGTGGCGCCGGCGGACGGCGTGCTGCCGGTTCGAGGAAGCGCGCCAGCGGCGCCGCCGGTGGCCGGAAAAAAAAGGCTGCCGCCAGCAGGACTGCGGCGAAGACCAGCGGCAGCAAGAAACGCGCGGCGGGTGCGACCCGAACCGCCGGCAAACGCACCGCGCAAGCCCGCAGCACCGCCAAGAAAGGCGCTGCGAAGAAAGCAACCGCCAAGAAGACTACGGCCAAGAAGAGCACGGCGAAAAGGGGCACAGCGAAGAAGGCGAGCGCCAAGCGCGGTGCCGCTAAGCGCCGCGGCCGTTGAGCGATGCCGCCGCCGGCCCGACTTCCATCCCGTATTTTGATGACCGCCGACACCATCGGCGGCGTGTGGAGCTACGCGCTCGAGCTAGCGCATGGCTTGGCCGAGTTGGGCGTAGAGATCGACCTGGCGACGATGGGAGCACCACCGTCGCCGGCACAGCGCCGCCAGGTCGGGCAGCTGCCGCATGTACGGCTGCACGCCCGCAGGTTGCGGCTGGAATGGATGACCGACGCCTGGGACGAGGTCGATCGCGCCGGCGAGTGGCTCCTCGAGCTCGCCCAACGCTGCGACTCCGAGCTGATCCATCTCAATGGCTACAGTCACGCCGCTCTCGCTTGGCAGGCGCCGGTGGTCGTGGTCGGTCACTCGTGCGTGTGGTCGTGGTTCGAAGCAGTGCACCGCAGCCCGCCCCCGGCGGAGTGGGCCGAGTACCACCGGCGGGTCCGCGCCGGCTTGCTCGCCGCCGATGCCATCGTCGCGCCGTCGCAAGGCATGGCCGCGGCGCTGCGACGTCACTACGGGCCGGTGCCGGGGATACGGGTGGTTGCCAATGGCCGGCGCGCCGAGCTGTTCCCGCCCCGCGCCAAAGCGCCTTTGATTTTTTCGTGCGGGCGTCTCTGGGATGCCGCCAAGAACCTCGCTCTGCTCGAGGCGGCGGCGCCACACTTGTCGTGGCCGGTGTTCGTTGCCGGCGAGCCGGCTCATCCCGAAGGCGGCAGTCGTGATTTCGCTGCGGTGCAAGCGGTCGGCGTGCTGGACCAGTTGCAGCTGAGCGAGTGGTACGGCCGCGCCGCCATCTACGCTTTACCGGCGCGCTACGAACCCTTCGGACTGTCGGTCCTCGAGGCCGCGCTGGCGGGGTGTGCTCTGGTGCTCGGTGATATCGGATCGTTGCGCGAGAACTGGGACGACAGTGCCTGTTGGGTCGACCCGGATGACGGCGACCAGCTCGCCCGCACCTTGCAGCAGCTGATCGACGATCGCGAGCGGCGCGCCGATCTGGCGGCACGAGCTCGCCAGCAGGCCCTCCGCTTCACCTCGGCCCACAGCGTGGCGCTGTACGCCACCTTGTACGCCGAGCTGCTGCCCCGACAACGACACAGCGAGGAGAGCTTGGCGTGCGTATCGTGATCTTTTGTCATTCGATTCGCTCCGATTGGAATCATGGCAACGCCCACTTCCTGCGGGGCATCGCCACCGAGCTGCAACAACGCGGTCACGACGTCGCGATCTATGAACCGCGCGACGCTTGGAGCGTACAGCAACTGGTAGCGAGGCACGGCGCAAGCGCGCTGCGCGGCTACCGCTCCGCCTATCCGACGTTGACCAGCGTCCGCTATGACGAGCGCAAGCTCGACCTCGATCGGGCGCTCGCCGGTGCCGACCTGGTGTTGGTGCACGAGTGGAACAGCCGCGAGCTGGTTGCCGCGATCGGGGCGCATCGCGCCCGCTCCGGCACCTATCGCCTCTTCTTTCACGATACCCATCATCGCGCCGTCACCGATCCGGCGGCGATGGTGGCATTCGATCTCAGCGCCTACGACGGCGTTCTCGCCTTCGGCCGCGCCATCGCCGACATCTACCAGAAGCGGCATTGGGCCAAGCGCGTCTTCATCTGGCACGAAGCTGCCGATGTGCGGGTCTTCCGTCCGAAGCCACGGGCCCGTTCACCGCAATGGGATTTGCTGTGGATCGGCAATTGGGGCGACGAAGAGCGCAGCGACGAGCTGAGGGAATTCTTGATCGAGCCGGTGCGGGCGCTGGGCCTGCGCGCCGCAATCTACGGCGTCCGCTATCCCGCTGCGGCTCGCCGCGAGCTGAGCCGAGCCGGCATCGAATATCGCGATTGGCTGCCCAACTACCGCGCTCCGCAGGCGTTCGCCCGCGCCCGGGTCACCATTCACGTGCCGCGCCGGCCGTATGCACGTACGCTCCCCGGCATTCCCACCATTCGCGTCTTCGAAGCGCTCGCGTGCGGCATCCCGCTGGTGAGCGCCCCATGGAAGGACAGCGAAAAGCTGTTCACGCCCGGCGAGGATTACCTGGTGGCGCGTACGCGTGCCGAGATGATTCGGGCTCTGGCGAAGGTTCGCGACGACGACGAGCTTGCCGAGCGACTGCGCCGTCGCGGCCACCAGACGATTCTGGCGCGGCACACCTGCGCTCATCGCACCGACGAGTTGCTGGCGATCTACGATTCCTTCGAAGGTCAGGCGGAGTGTGCAGCATGAATGGACACGGACTGGAGATTGCGTTTTTCGGCTCGAGCTTGGTCTCGGCGTACTGGAACGGAGCCGCCACCTACTATCGCGGCATCATCCGCGCGCTCCACCAGCGCCGCCATCGGGTGACGTTCTACGAGCCCGACGCCTTCGAGCGCCAACAGCATCGCGATATCGATGACCCGACCTGGGCACGGGTGGTGGTGTACCCGGCAACCGAGGCTGCGGCTCTGGCGGCGGTGGAGAAGGCGCGCAGCGCCGATCTGGTGGTCAAGGCGAGCGGCGTCGGGGTGTTCGACGATCTGCTCGAGGCGGCGGTGCTCGACCTGCAAGGGCCCGGCACTATGGTTGCCTTCTGGGATGTCGATGCTCCCGCCACTCTCGAGCGCCTCGATGCCGATCGTGACGATCCGTTCGCAGCGCTGGTGCCGCGCTATGATTTGATTCTGACCTACGGCGGCGGAGATCCGGTGGTGCATGCCTACCAGCGTCGTGGCGCGCGGCTCTGTGTGCCGATCTACAATGCCGTCGACCCCACCACCCACCATCCGGTAGAGCCGCAAGCGCGGTTCGCCGCGGATCTCGGCTTCCTCGGCAACCGCTTGCCCGATCGCGAGCAGCGGGTCGAGGAGTTCTGCCTGCGGGCGGCGAGTCTGATTGGCGGCGCGCGCGTATTGCTCGGCGGTAGCGGCTGGCAGGACAAGCCGCGTCCGGCGAACGTGGCTTATGTCGGGCACGTCTATACCCGCGACCACAACGCCTTCAACTGCAGCACCAAGACGGTGCTCAACGTCAGCCGCGACAGCATGGCGCGCTTCGGCTACTCGCCGGCGACTCGGGTGTTCGAGGTCGCCGGCGCGGGCGCGTGCCTGATCAGCGACTGGTGGGAAGGCATCGAGCAGTTCCTCGAGCCCGAGCGCGAAATCCTGGTAGCCCGTGACGGCGCCGAAGTAGCCGCACACGTCAACGCGACGAACTGGGAGAAGGCAGCGCAGATCGGTGCAGCGGCGCGGCGGCGGGTATTGGCGGAGCACACTTACGGACATCGCGCCGGCGAGCTCCAAAACGTCCTCGGCGTCGCCGCGGCGAACATTCGGGCGGTGGCGTGATGAATCGATCCGCCGGCATCGAGCGCGAGGAAATCCAGCGTCGCGTCGAATCTCTCGGCAAGTGGTTTCAAAACCTCGACCTCAAGGGCGTGCGCACCGCGCCGGACCATTTCCTCGGCGACTATCCGACGGTGAAATGGCAGCGCTTCGCCCACGCCATTCCGGACGATCTCACCGGCAAGACGGTGCTCGACATCGGCTGCAACGCCGGCTTCTACTCGATGGAGATGAAGCGCCGCGGCGCGGCGCGCGTCGTCGGCATCGACAGCGACGAGCGCTACCTGGCGCAGGCTCGTCTGGCGGCAGAGGTCGAGGGAGTGGATCTCGAGCTGCGGCAGATGTCGGTCTACGAGGTGGCTCAACTGAAAGAGTGCTTCGACCTGGTGCTGTTTCTCGGCGTCATCTACCACTTGCGCCACCCGCTGCTGGCGCTCGATCTATTGCACCAGCACGTCGTCGGCGAGCTGCTGGTGTTCCAGTCGCTGCTGCGCGGCAGCGCCGATGTCGACGAATTCGATGCGGATTACCCGTTCGCCGAAACCGCGATATTCGATCGTGCCAGCTACCCGCGCATGCACTTCGTAGAAAATCGCTATGCGGAAGATCCGACCAACTGGTGGATCCCCAATCGCGCCTGTGCCGAGGCGATGCTGCGCAGCGCCGGCTTCGAAATCCTCGATCGGCCCGAGGCGGAGGTCTTCCTCTGCCGGCGCACGAGAGGCGCTGCCGGCGATCCGCCTCCACCCGCTGTGCCGCTGCGACCGTAAGCCGAACCGCTGCGACACAGGAGTCGCCGATGATCGAAGCCTTGATGTTCTGGAACGAACCCAACAACAAGTCGCATTGGGATTTCGAAATCGATCCCGAATGGACCAGCTTCGCCGCGATGGCCCGCCTTGCAGCGCAGGCGGTCGCAAGCGAGCGGCCGCAGCTGTTGCGGGTTCTCGGCGGGATCTCTCCGATCGATCCGGCTTTCATCGGCAACATGGACCGACACGGCGTGCTCGATGCGATGAACGTAGTGGCAGTGCACGGCTTCCCGCTCGATTGGAACCATTGGTCGATCGAAGATTGGCCGGAACGCCTGGCATCGATCGCTCAGGTCACTCGCCTGCCGATCTGGGTCACCGAAGTCGGGGCTTCGAGCTTCGGCGCAGAAGAAGTGCAGGATTTCGGCTTGCGGCGCAGCGCCCAGCTGCTCGCCGGTAGGGTCGATCGAGTCCATTGGTACAGCCTGTACGACCTGCCGAAAGCGTGGCCGGCGACCACCCGCCATCGCGAGGCGGAAGGCTCGTCGTACTATCGCCACTTCTACATGGGCCTGCTGCGCGAGGACGGCAGGCCGAAGCTGGCCTTGCGACAATTCACCGAATACACCCCCGGGCTCGGCATCTGCCAGTGGTTCCACTTCGAAGATCCTCGCCTCGACGACGCCATCGACTGGCTGAAGCGCCTCGGCGTCCGCCATCTGCGCACCGGGCTGAGTTGGTCGGACAGCTATCGACCTGACGCCTGGAAGTGGTTCGACCGGCAGATGCGTGCGCTCGACAGCTTCAGCGTCACCGTCACCTGCTGCTTTACGCCGGAGGAGCGTGGCCTTCGGCCGCATCACACCAGCCCGCCGCGAGAGCCGGCGGAATACGCCGAATTCTGCGCCGCGGTCGCCAAACGATACGGCTGAGCTTTCTCAGGACGAGGATGCCAATGTGCCGCTTTGGGCCGCTTCGGCAACGCCGCTCCACGCGATGCGGGTCAGGTCCTCGATCGACTCGCCGTTCGCGGCGCCGTGATCGGGCTGCTGGGATCGTGCGAAACGCAGCAGCGCCAGCAGTTGCTCCTGGCTCGGCGAAACCACTGGACGCGCCTGTTTCAGGGCGCGTAGCGCGGCGCTCGCGCTCAGGCCGCGACTGACCAGGACACACGCGGCCAGCAGGGCACTGCGGCCAATGCCGTACTGACAATGAACGAACACGCGCTCGCCTTCATCGATCCGGCGATTGGTCCAGGCTACGCCGCGGCGCAGCGCCCGCGACGACACAGCGCAACAATCCGGTGTCGGCAGATACAGCAATTGGACGCCAAGCCGACGCAGCGCCGGCAGGTCATGCCGCTCTTCGGCGCGCAGATCGACGATGGCGCGCACGGCGTGGGCGGTGACGAACTGCTCCAGATCTCTTCCGATCAAGCAGGAGCCGACGGCGAGGGCGGGCAGTGGCCAGGCGACGGCGCAGTTGAAATCCATCGCCCGACGCCGCCGCAACCGATGTGCCTCGGCAGTATTG
>DASPMH010000122.1:0-4083 GCA_035627175.1 Terriglobales bacterium
TGGGAAAGGTTGGGAAAGGGGGCACACCGGGGGCATCTCCCCTCCTTTTCTAAGGAGAGGGCAAGGGGGAGGTTGAGGAGGCTGGGCTTTGGGTGCTTGCTCCGCGGGGAGATCTCGGCGATGAAGGCGTGCCCGCGCAACGGGCGTGGAGGTTGCCGAGTGAAAAGACGAACGATCTGGATGTGGTGGCTGATGCTGGCGGCGATGCTGTTGCTGCCTGCTTGCGGCGATGACGATTCGAACGGTGGTGGTGAGCCCGAACCGCTGGCGCTGACTGCTGCGGCTGCTCCGGTAGCGCTCAATGGCATCGAGGCGGATTTCTATCCCGCGATCGCTTATGGGCCGCATGCCGAGAATCTCTTCGACATCTATCTGCCCGCCTCCGACGAGCCGACTCCTCTACTGCTCTACATACACGGCGGCGGCTTTGTCGGCGGTTCGCGCGATACCGCTTCGAGCGCCGATCTGGTTCGTTCGTTCCTTGCCGAGGGGATCGCGTTTGCCTCGATCGACTATCGGCTGCTGCGCAGCCCGGATCCCGAAGGGGTGATCAAGTCGCTGCTCGACAGCAGCCGCGCTCTGCAGTTCCTTCGCTATCACTCTCGCCAGCTCAACATCGATCCCGATCAGGTGGTGCTGATGGGTGGGTCGGCTGGTGCCGGTACCAGCTTGTGGATCGGCTTCAACGACGACCTGTCCGATCCCGACAATGCGGACCCGGTGTTGCGCCAAACGACGCGCGTCGACGGAGTAATCGCGATCGCGACCCAGGCAACCTACGACATCGGCCGCTGGAAGACCGACGTCTTCGAGGAGTACCGCGTCGACATTCTCGGACTCGCCAATGCCTTGGGATTGGCGCAAGCGCTGTTCGACTTCTACGGAATCACCGAGTTCGAGCAGTTCAACTCGCCGGCGATCCTCGCCTACCGCGAACGGGTCGATATGCTGCAGCTGATGGACGCCGAGGACCCGCAGTTCTTCGTCCGCAACGATCTCGAGCCGGCGATCACTCCTCTGAGCGTCGATCTTGCCTTTCATCATGCCAACCACGCGCTGACCTTGAGTCACCGTGCCGACGAAGTCGGTTTGGATCACGTCGCCTACATCCGCGCTCTCGGCATTGAGGACCCCTCGGGCGAGGATCCGGTCGCGTTCGCGCTGCGAGTCCTCGGCGAGATGTAGGACGCCTTCAGCCGGATCTCGCTCCCTACAGCCGCATCGTCACCGCGCCTGCAATCACCAGCGCGACACCGAGGACGCGCTGCAGGGTGAGCGCCTCGTACGGCATGCCTAGCCAGCCGTAGTGGTCGATCAAGAGAGCGGTGGCACATTGGCCGGCGACCATCAGCGCGACGGCGTAAGCGGCGCCGATGCGGGGGAAGACGAAGGCGAGAGTGGCGATGATCACCAGCCCGCCGATGCCGCCGAGGTAGAGTGTCCAAGATGTGCCGGCGGGGAAGAAGCTCATCTTGGCGCCGCTCGCCGCCCACAGCACGATCGATCCGATCAGCACCACGACGGTGTTGATGATCAGGGCAACGCCGAGACCGGTTTGTTTGGCGAGTGCGGCATTGACCGTTGCTTGTAGTGCGGCGGCGATGCCGGCGACGATAGCGAAGGTGGCGAAGAGGGAGTTGGTCATGGCGGCTCCGACGGTGCGCTGTGACAGCGCACGCTCTGGGGATTTGGTGCGCTGTGACAGCGCACGCTACAGCTCTGGGGGGCTAGCTTTCGGAGGCGCGGAGGATGGCTTGGACGTGCTCGCGTAGCGAGCCGGTGCGGGTGCCGTAGCGGCTGCGGGTCGACAGCGCGACTTCCTTGCCGACGATGTCCGCGGTCAGCAGGTCGCTGACGTACTGGCAGAGGGCTTGTTGCATGCGCTTGCGGCGCGCGCCGATGCGCGCTTCGCGTTGTGCCGGGGTCAGCCCTTTCTCGCGCGGGTCGGGCAAGGTCTCGGCGGAGAGCTCGCGCATGATGCGGCGCAGGCGCAGCTCCCAACCCGGCGGCAGGTTGATCACCAGCTCGCCGGATTTGCGACCCGGCTTTGTCACGATCGGTTGCGGTCGTGCCATGGCGGTCCGGGTTAGCAACTCGCTGGCGGCTTGTCTACGGAAATGCCGTCGCCGCGGATGATGCGCGAGCAATTCACAAAGGCGCGGCACGCCACTACAATGCGGCGCATGGAGGTACCCCGATGGCAATGATCGCCAAAGCGTCTCCCGCGCCGAGCTCGCCCTCGTGGACCCAACGACCGATCCCATCGTCGCGGCTGATGCGCTTCGTGCGTCGCTGGCCGTTTGCCTCTGCCATCATCGTCTACTGCTCGTGGGTGGTGATCTGGGGGCTCTACAGTTTGTGGCTGGTGCAGGATCACAGCGCCGACCTGCTGCTGATGCATTGACCGGGGTAATCCACCCTCCTTTCTCGATTCCCGCTCCTTTCTCAGGACGGGGCAAGGGGGAGGTTGAGGCGCTCCGTGTATATCCGGGTGGAGGTTCTGCTCGCTCCCAGAAATCCCCCGCGCCTGCGGCGCTGATGCCTTCCGCCGGCGGAAGGCATCAGCCCTTTGGGGAAGGGGCGCACTTAGTTGGGCACGTCGCACGAGCCTTCGAGCGAGGCGATCCAGTCGCTGACAACCTGAACACCCTCCGCGTGTACGGCGCGCCGGCCGAGCTCAGGCATGGCGATGCCGGGTTCGGTCGAACGCATCCGGAACGTCAGAATCGAGGTATCCGGGCTACCGGGAACGATGTCGGAATGAAACCCACCCGTGCCGCGGCCCGCGGCGACCGGCGATTTGCAGATGCCCAAGTGCGTCGGATCGGTCTCGTCGATGGTCAGGAACAATCCTGAGGTGCGTGCCGGTCCGGACGGGTTGTGACAGCCGCCGCAATTGACGTCGAGATAGCCGCGCGCCCGTGCTTCGAGTGTGCCGGCGGAAGGATCGTCGAAGGGCACGATCTTCGGCGCTGAGTCCGGTGACGGTGCGCCGCTGAGGATGCCGCGATAGCTCCAGTGGGTCAGCTGGTTCTCGACCGTCCCGTTGTAGTCGTAATCCTTGTTGAGGTGGCGCGCCTTGGGGCCGAGCGGAGCCGTGATGTCGCCGTGCTCGTTGTGGCAGCCCTTGCACTGGTTGGCATTGGGCACCGAGTAGCTGACGGTGCGCAGCTCGCCATCGAGCTGGATGCCGCTGACCGGCACGGTCGCGCCGATGACACGCAGCCGCGCCTCGGTCTTGTTTTCATTCCACAGATACGGCAGCGCCACCCAACCATGTTCGCGGCGCACCAGCAGGCGCGTTTCGATCAGCTCGTCCCCGGCTTGCGGCTGGCGCAAATCGTGCGGGTAGGCGAAGGTCTTGATCAACGCTGTGCCGACCGGAAAGTCGAAGCTGTTGTCCTCGTCGTAGATCGCGCTGGTGCCCGGCGGCATGTACACGAAGCGGCGCTTGACGGTGTAGTCGGAGAACAGCTGGGTGTTGAGATCGTAGGGCACGACACCATCGTTCGGCTGTTGTGCCGCGGCCGGTGCGTTGAAGAAGCGGTAGCTCGACAGTAGCTCGCAGGGATTGTCGTTCGGGTCGAAGTTGACGCCGCTGCCGCCACCGACTTGGCAGCGAGTCTCGGCGCCCGCCGCCGGAGTGGCGGTAGCTCCCGGTGTCGTCGGTTGCGGCGTCGGGGTCGGATTGCCGCCGGCGCCGGGGATCACCACCGGTTGCAGACGCTCGTGGGTGCAATCGAACGGCGCCTTGTCCGGGCTGGCGAAAGCTCCGACATGCGAGAGATCGACATTCCAGAACGTCGCTTCCGGTTCCTGGATGCAGGTGCGCAGCTCTTCCGGCAGGACGCCATCGACCAACTTACGCCGGTCGACATCGCCATCGTAGAGGATCTGCGGGAAGGGATGGCCGGTGATGCTACCGATCAAGCTGTCGATCCCCGATTCGGGATCGGTGCCGCCGCCGGAGAAGGTGTTGTCGAGGATGTAGATGCTCTCAGAGTACCGATCGTAGTTGCGATCGTTGGTGGAGAAGCCACCCGCGGTCGCCGCGGTGTTCCAGCTGATCATCAGAATGTGGGT
>DASPMH010000123.1:0-2734 GCA_035627175.1 Terriglobales bacterium
GTCGAGCACCAGCGCCGGGATGCGGCCGAGCGGATTGTGCGCCCGCACCTCCTCGCGATTGCCGAAGCCCGAGAGGCAGCGTTGCTCGTAGGTCACGCCGAGAGCTGAGAGTGTGATCGCCACCCGCCGCGTGTACGGCGAGCGGTTGACGCCGATCAGCCGCATCTCAGGCCGCCAGCACCAGGCGGTCGATCGAGGGCGAGAAGCCGAAGCTTTCGTAGAAGCGCTTGGCGTCGCGATTGAAATCGTGCACCGCGACCTCGACGTGCGTCGCGCGCCGCTGACGCGACCATTCGACCGCCGCCGCGAGCAGCCGGCGGCCGACCTTGCGGCCACGCTGGTCGGCACGCACCACGAGATTGTCGAGCTCGATCACCTTGCGCGGCACGGCACCCGCGAAGCCCGCGGGGCTGCGCGTCAGCAGCACCGCAAGGCCGACGACGCCGTCCTCGCTCTGCGCCACCAGCACCGTCGAATCGGCCTGCGCCAGCCAGTGCGCAATCTGTTCACGGGTGCGCGCCGGTGGCGGGAATGGCTGAAACATGTCGGGCCGCGCCTGGCGATGAAGCTCGTCGAGATCGTCGAACAGCGCGCACAGCTCCTCGTAGTCGCGCAGGCTCGCCTGACGCACGCGAATCGGCAGCGGATCCCGCTCCGCCTCGTCCTCGATGATTTCTGCTGTCGACATCTCGTCCTCCGTCTGCGGCTGCCGTCCCGCGGCCCGGAGGCCCATTCTCAGAAACAAAGAAGCCGCCGGGAGCGGCGGCTTCGTTGGGTCATGACCTTTCGCGCCGCCTATGTTAGCGACGTAAAATACCAACCCTTGGTGAGCAGGTTCGTGGTCATGACGTCTTGTTAGAAGGGCGCACCGGCGGTGTCAACTGCCGGGTGCATCCTTTGGCCTTCGCCAACCGATCGATGCGATCGCGCTGCGTCTGCAGCTGATCGAGGGTCTTCTTGGCATCGTCATCGGGTTTGACCGCCAGCAGCAGGGGCAGGAACAGCAAGCTGCCCACATAGACGACGCCCTGATTATGGCCGCGGTTCGCCGCGATCAGATGCTCGAGCTTGGCAGTCGCGTCCTTGTTGCTCTCGTACTCGGCGGCCAAGGCTGGGCAGTCGAGCTTCCCTTCGGCGCTTTCGGTGTCGCCCATCAACAGCCGCTGTTCGGCTGGCATCGAGCTGAGATCCGGCGGCAGTTGCGGCGACTGGCGGGCGCAGGCACCCGCCAGAAGCGCGATCAGCAGGACGCTATTTCTTTTCATAGACAATCGCCCGCCCCTTGCCGTCGAGCGAACCCCAACTCATGAGGCCGATGCCGACTGTGCCGTAGCGGACCTGGATCACCGCATCAGCGCCGAGCTTGGCCGCCTCATTGCGCAGCCGCTGGTTGACCATCTCGCGCGTCGGATCGGCATTGAAGATCGTGGTCTTGTTCACCGTGACCGAAACGTCGCCCAGCGACCTGTAGGGCCGGTCGGTAACGTCGCCTTCGAAGATCTCGATCTCTGCTGCCGGCCGCGCCGCCCGCGCCGGCTCAGCGGTGCGCGCCACATTCGAAGTCGCCCAGCCATCCGCGCAAGCGCCCAGCATCAGCAACGCCGACGCAGCCGCCAGCGCGCGCAAAACACCATTTCCTGACATTCACCGCTCCCCTGCCGGCCCCCGCCGGCACGAGGAGATCGTAGCCCTACCTAATCGCGAAATCCATCGCTGGATTCAACCATTGCGCACACGGGGCGTGCAGGCAACGGCGGCCGTCACTCCGCCGCGACGGCCATCGCCTGCTTCAACCCCGGCATGGTGAAGCCGAGCTTGTCGAGCTTGGCGATCATGTCCTTGCCCTGCGCCTCGGCGGTCTCGACCAGCGGCGGCCGTACCGGCATCCAGTGCGAGTCCTCGCCGTAATGCGCGATGCAGTACTTTAGGGCGGGAATCATGACGTAGCCCTGCATCACGCCGCGGACTTCGTTGATCCAGGCCTGCAGCTTCTCGCCCTCGGGCGTCGCGTGCTTCTTGTAGGTCTCGGCGATCTTGCCCGGGTTGATGTTGGCGGTCGCGCTGATGCAGCCGGCGCCGCCCGACTTGATGTTGTCGATCAAGGGCTTCTCGTTGCCCGAGAAGACGTCGAAGCCGTCCTTGGCGAAGGCGTCGATCATGCTCTTGGTGTGCGCCCAGTCGTCGGACGAATCCTTCATGCCAGCGATCTGCTTCGGATAGGCCTTCATCAGACGCTCGACCAGCTTGTGGGTGATCGGCACCGCCGACACCGGCGGGATATGATAAAGGTAGACGCGCAGCCGGTCGTCGCCGACCCGTTGCACCACCTCCGAGAAGAAGCGGAACAGGCCCTCCTCCGGCACGCCCTTGTAGTAGAACGGCGGCAGCATCAGCACGCCGCCGACGCCGAGTTTGGTCGCGTGAGCGGAGACTTCCGCCGCCTCGTTGATCGAGCAGGCGCCGGTGCCGGGCATCATGCGGTCGGTCGGCACGCCGGCGGAAACGATCGCCTCCAGGAGACCCATGCGCTCCTTGGCCGACATCGAGTTGGCTTCCGAGTTGGTGCCGAACACCGCGAGCCCGCAATCCTGGCCGAGCAGCCACTTGCAATGCGCGATGAAGCGGCCGACGTCGGGCGACAGGTCGCGCTTGAAGGGAGTGACGACGGGCGAGAGAACGCCTTTGATCCGCTGAGCGGCCATGCTGTTATGTCCTTCGGGAAATGGCGCGCCTG
>DASPMH010000124.1:0-3297 GCA_035627175.1 Terriglobales bacterium
CGAACACTCCCGAACCTTGCCCTTTCCAAGGTTTGCTCGCGGGGTGCTTGCCTCCGAACTGAGCGACGCCCAAGGCGTTGCCCATTTCGTCGCGAACGGGATCAGGGAACGCCAGAAAATCCTTCTTGGAAGACCCTACCCAATCGAGCGGGCGTTCTCCTGATGCGCGCGGTCGGGCCACCCCTGTTTATTCCACTTTGGGGATAGTCGCGCAAGACTTGGCGGTCCTTCAAGCGCAGCGGCCGATGCTTCGGCCCGTTCTCGAAATCCGTTGCGGATGACCTGGCGGCCAGTTAGGGAGGGCAGCACGAGGTCCGTATGGGGCGGAGAAGACACGATCTGGTCGGCCAAACGTTCGGGCAACTCACGGCCCTTGATGAACTGCCGTCGACTTCAGGCCAACGACGCTATCGCTGCCGATGCGAATGCGGTTCAGAACGAGTGTTCTGGCAAGGAAAACTTCTTGCCGGATCGGCTACGAACTGTGGCTGCGTGGCACGCAAGGCAAGCCAGGAAGCTTGGGATAAGAACCTGACGGCACAAATCGACGAGCGGCGAAGGCGGACAGAGCACTACTATCGCCAGCAGGTAGACATCCCGTGCATTGCCGGCGCTACCGGCAGCATGCGTGTCAGACACGATGGTGTACCCCTACCTTTCGAAGCGCCACGGGTTGCGAAAGCACTGGGTCTAGGCTGGGGCATGGAGAGAGAAGCACCACGCGGGCGTGAGATCCGGCTGTTCGGAGACTGCTTCGCGTTCGCCAACCTGGCGGTGTTGATCGGAGCGACTTGCGGAAACCCGCAACCTCAGCGGCGCAACGCGTACGGTGTGACCGAGAACGCTATGTCGCCAATCGTTGACAACAGATGCGGCTGCGCTGAGGTCGAGACCTCAGTTTTGGATTTTTGGGATTGGCCTTTCCTTTGGGGCATTGGTCTCGACTCAGACCACCGTGGAGAGCATGAGATTCGCATCCGGATCCCGCAGCACGAAGCGGTTGCAGTCAAAAGGGTGCTCACGCTCCCGCTTCCGGAAGACATGGCTGAGCTTATGGAACGCCGGTATCGGCATACTGGCCCCGTTTATCGTGGTGTCTGGATGACCGACTTTTACAGCCATCCCGAGCGGCGCCTGTACGGCCACTGCCACGCCATTGCATACGTTGTCCGGGACCTCGAATTCGGGGATCGATGGGGAAATGACTTTTCCGTGCTCGTGGAGTTTCTTCGGCGCAAGCTCAGAACTGCGGATTGCGGATGCTCGCGATTCGGGGTTCGCGAGCATGACCGATATGCCGAGGCAGCCCACGATCCGCACCAATGGAAGATCGATGGGTCAGGCAACGAGGATGAGACGGCCTAGCCGACGACTAGCCCTCCCCGATCAGCTCGGAATATTGTCCGGCAATGAACTCGGAATTTCCCCGACTCTGACTGCCTACTTCCCCAAAACAGAAAGACTTTCCCGTAGACCCTCCCCGTCCTCGGTGCCAAAATTCCCCGCACTTTTGGTGCCAAAATTCGCTCGGCGATAACGGAGCGATTCGACAGCCCGCCTGGCTAACTGTCCGGTCTCCCCACGGAGACGAGTTCGCCTCAGACTCCCTCCACCACCATCCTTTCCAAGTTCGAACCGGGTCCCCCGCGGCGTCTCTGCAAAGGTTGGACTTCTCGCGGTTTCGTGGAGACCTCACCGCTAGGAGGAATCGGGGTGCGAACAGCGGAGAACGAACTAAAGGGATTCCGCTAACGAACGAGGAGAATGGATCGTCACGCCGTCGATCGTCTTGCCGTACAGTTGTCCGAAATGAGATCGATCCCCTGTCACCAACACGTCGCATTTCAGACGAATCGCAGCCGCAAGAACCGGTCGGTCTTTTTCCGGAAGCACGTGGGTCGACGGTGGATGATGGCCTGGCACAAAGACCGCGACTGTTACCTGATCCAGGTTCTCGTCGAGCGCATCCCCGGTGCCAGCGGCCTTGGCAGAAAGGTTTCTCCGCGCCTCTTCAGCAACATAGGTATCGGCGTGAAGTTCGTGGCCGTCCTCGGTCAGCAACCTCAGGAACTGCCGCATCGCACCGTCAGAACGACCGGCCGAGAAGAGAACGTTCGCGTCCAGGAATATCCGCATCCGCTCAGCGGGCCCTCTTCTTCTTGCGCTTGAGTACCGTCGCCAACTCGGCTTCGGATTCCTCAAACTCTCGCACTCGATCCTGGCTGTAGATCTCCACCGGCAGCGTCACAGCCGGCCGCAGGAGCAGCCCATCGGGGGTCGTTTCAGCGATCAATTGGTCGTCCGCCCTGATCCCCAGGAAATTCCGCAACCTTGCTGGCAGAGTGACGACGCCGCGGCTCGTCATGGTCACTATCACTTTCATATTTGCGACAATACGGAATTGCAGTTTTTCTGCAATACCGGAACTAGGGACGCTATGGGTCCGCTGCCCCTCACGTCCCGCACGTCCTCTCCCGTCAATTCTGTCCTGGCATGAGCTTGGACTTTCGAGCCGCGTCGTCCACCGAGGAAAGGCTCGGTCCGTTCGCCTTTGAGCCGCCCTATCGCCGCAGGTCGGATCGCCGCTCGTTGCCGCGTTCTGAGGAGCGCGACCTGTTCAAGATTGGACTAGCTCGATCTGCACCTTCATCCCGAGGATATTGGCCGCCCGAGCCACGGTCCTCAGCGTCACGGACTGGTTCTCGGGATCGAGTAGCCGGTCGAGTTGAGCGCGACTGGTATTCATCTGACGTGCCAGACCCTGCGCTTGCGCATCGCCTCCGCGATTGCGTAGGACCGTCGAATTCCGGCGCATCCTGCGCGCGACGCGATTAGCATCGCATCAGATCGAAGATTCGAATCTCCTTTCCTTTCCTTTCCAGGGCGAACCGGGTCCCCCGCGGCGTCTGCCTAAGAGCCGACCTTGCGTTGGCCCGGCTGCATCATCGCAATCAGACCGTCGATGATCTTCTGCACACGTTGTCGGCCGAATCTCTTCCGCGCCACCGGCAACACCATCAGCAAGCCATCTCCGATCGCGCTGATGTGATCCGCAAGGAGATCCGCCGGGAGTTGCGATCCGATCGTGCCTCGTTTTTGCGCTTGGGCGACGAGCTGCGTGAGCCGTTCACGAAATCGGCCGTATAGACGCTCGATCACGGTGGCGAGTTTCGCATCCGTGTTCGCGTGAACCAGCAACTGCAGCCACACCTGGCGCGCCTGTTGCTGATCGCTGGAACCATGACGCGGCAGCAACTGGTATTCCAGGATCGCCCGAACGCCCTCCAGGCCGTCGTC
>DASPMH010000125.1:0-2107 GCA_035627175.1 Terriglobales bacterium
TCCCGACGACGTCGGCGGCATCTGAGCCGGCCGGCTTGCGCCGGCCGGCCGAGGGCGCGGGCCGAGCCCGCGCGATCACTTGACGTTGCCGGCGTGCAGGCCGCACTCCTTCATCGTCTCTTCTTCCCACCACCAGCGGCCTTCGCGCTCGTGCTGGCCCGGATTGACCGGACGGGTGCACGGCTCACACCCGATCGAGACGAAGCCGCGCTCGTGCAGCGGGTTGTAGGGGACATCGTTGCGGCGGATGTACTCCCAAACCTGCTTCGAGCTCCAGTTCGCCAGCGGGTTGAACTTGACCAGCGGCTTCTCGACCGATCCGAAAGTGGGATCGAGCTGAACCACGGGAATCTCGGCGCGGGTGCCGGGGCTCTGGTCGCGGCGCTGACCGGTAACCCAAGCCTTGAGCGGCTTGAGAGCGCGGACCAGCGGCTCGACCTTGCGGACACCGCAGCACTCCTTGTGACCGTCGCGATAGAAAGAGAACAGGCCCTTCTCGTGCACCAGCTTCTGCACTGCTTCCGGGTACGGGAAGAAGGTATCGATCGGCACCTGATAACGCTCACGGACCTTATCGAGGAACTGGTACGTCTCCGGGTGCAGGCGTGCCGTGTCGAGCGAGAAGACGCGGAACTTGCCGCCCGCCTTCGCCGCCATGTCGACGAGGACGACGTCTTCAGCACCGCTGAACGACACCGCCATGTCCTCGCCGTATTCGCGCACCGCCAGAGCGACGATCTCCGCCGGATCGCGCTGAGCGTACTCTTTCGCGAGCCCTTCCAGGCTCTTCAAATCAAGCGCCATTTTGTCCTCTCAATGTCCCTAGATTTTTCGCGTTGGTCACGGGCCGGTGCCGGCGTTGCCTTGCACGAGCGGTGAAGTGCGAGGGCAATCTTGTACAGGCGTTTCGCTCTACTCGCAACCCTGAAGACGCGTTCTACCAGTGCTATCGCGACTTTCTTAGCGGCTCGCCTGCGAAAGGACGGTTCCTTCACTGGGTTGCGTGTGTTACTTTCAGCCGCAGTCGGAACCAACTCAATGATCGATGACAGTGCTGCCACGGAACGGCTGCTCGCTTTGCTGCAACCTTACGCCTCCAACTGGAGTGGAACGCTCGGCCGCGGCGACCTGGTCATCCCGCAGCGAGAAGTACCGGACCTGATCCGCCGCATCATCGATGTCGCTCGCGGCATGCCGCAGAATCGTGGCGAAGCCAGCGCGCTCGAGATCTTTCAGACGGTCAGCGACTCGCAGCGCCTGCCGTCGATGCAAGATCAGGTGGCGCGCCTGCAGAAGTCCTTCCTGATCCTCAAGCGCTGACCGTAGAACGCTCGCGATCGCTTTGAACCGCGAGCGCGGCAGCGCTAGACAAGGGCCGGCTCTCGCCGAGCCCGACAACCGCAGGAGTGTCATGGACTTCAATCTTGCCGTCATCAATGAGGCCATCGCCGCTGCCATTCCCGAGCGCGAGTGCATCGTCTTCCGCGACCGTCGCTTCACCTGGAGAGACTTTCAGCATCGCACCCGCCGCCTCGGCAATTTCCTACGGGCACAGGGGCTCGGCGCACATCGCGAGCGGCGCGAGCTGCAGAACCATCAATCCGGCCAGGATCACGTCGGGCTCTATCTCTACAACGGCAATGAGTACCTCGAGGGCATGATGGGCGCCTACAAAGCGCGCTGCGCCCCGTTCAACGTCAACTATCGCTATGTCGAAGACGAGCTGATCTACCTGCTCAACGACTCCGATTGCCGCGCCTTGATCTATCACGCGTGCTTCGCTCCGCGAGTCGAGAAGATCCTCGATCGGCTGCCGAAGCTGACCGTGCTGTTGCAGGTTGCCGACGAATCGCAACACGCGCTGCTCCCCGGGGCCTTCGGATACGAGGCAGCGCTGGCAGCATCCTCGGACGTCCGACCAGGCGTCGAGTGGTCCGGCGACGATCTCTACATTCTCTATACCGGCGGAACCACGGGAATGCCCAAGGGCGTGCTGTGGCGGCAGGAGGACATCTTCTTTGGCGCCCTCGGCGGTCATCCGCTCGGTGGCGCCAAGTTCGAATCGATCGAACAAGTCGCACAGGTCGCCGAGAATGGTAGCTTGCGG
>DASPMH010000126.1:0-4900 GCA_035627175.1 Terriglobales bacterium
GTGGAGCCAGCGGTATCAAGCTCTCCAAACTTTGGTTTCCTACGATCACCCGGCCACCGCTCTCCAACCACGCGTGAGCGATCACCTGCTCGCCCGCGCGACCGACGCCATAGCAAAGCTCGGACGCCAGCCCAAGCCGCGCCAGCAGCATCCGCGCGGCGACGGCCTGGGTGACACAGCTCGCCTGCGGAACGAAACGAGCCGCGGTCGTGACAGCCCAGCCAACCTGCGCGGCGAGCCGCTCGTCGGTAAGCGGCGGTGCGGCACGGCTCCCTGCGGACTCGACCACGGGGCGCAAAATTCGAAATGGCAACAACCACAGCGCGACCCGAACCCCGACGACCCAGCCGAAAGCCGTCACCAGGAGCTTCTGCTCCCGACGCGATCGCCGCAGGAATTTGCCGAGCCTCATGTCACAACTCGCGCCCCGTATAGGAGAAGCCTCCACGATCGTCTATCCCCCTTCTTTCTATGCTACGACCCGCTGCGTGTCCGATCTGCACGCCTTCCTCCGCCTGTCGCTGCGTGTCGACCGCGACCCGCTGGCGCGGGAGACGCTGCGCAAGCTGGCGCCGAGCATCGACTGGAATCTCGTCCCACAAGTCGCGGCCAAAGCCCGTTTGTTGCCGTTGTTGCACCTCGCCTGGCGCGAGGAAACCTTCGTGCCGCCGTCGTTGCGGCGCGACCTCGAACGCGCCTACGTGCAGACCGCTGCTCGTAATCTGGTGGTCCTCAACGAGCTGGCGCAGGTAGTCGCCGCCCTCGATCGTGCCGGCGTGCCGAGCATCGTGCTCAAGGGCGCGGCGCTGCTGGAGAGTGTCTACGGCAACATCGCACTGCGACCGTTGCGTGATGTCGATCTCCTGGTGCGTCACGAACGGGCGCAGGATGCGCTCGGTATCCTCGCCGACCGCGGCTTCGCCGCCGCCCGCGCGATCTCCGCGAATAGCGGTGCGGCCGGATTCGAAAACGAGCTGCTGTTGATCAAGCCGGGCAGGGTGCCGGTGCCGCTCGAGATGCACTGGAGTCTGTTCGATTCGCCTTACTATCGCCAACATCTCGACCTGGAAGATTGGTGGTGCAGCACCGAACCGTTTTCGCTGCGCAACACCCCGGCGCGAATGCTCGACCCGGTCGCCCAGCTGCTACATCTCTGCGGCCATCTAGGGTTACACCACGGCGGCACGGATTTGCTCTGGGAGCACGACATCGCTGAGGTCGTTCACGTCTACGCTGCTCGGCTGGATTGGGATGCGCTGCTCGATCGCGCCGTAGCCACCGATCTGGTGCTCTCGGTGACCTCGCTGCTGCTGCGCGTCGCCACGGAAGATGGCGCGCCGATCCCGTTGGCGGTGCTCGAGCGCCTGCGGACGCTCGAAGCGAGTCGGGACGAACGGCGCATCAGCGCCTATCTCGCCACCCGGACACGCGGCGCCGGCTTCCGTTTCTGGACCGATGTAGCCAGCATCGAAGGATGGCGTCCTCGGCTGAGGTACGCCTGGACCCGCATCTTCCCTTCATCGGAGTACATGCGCGCCCGATACGGGCTGAGGCATCGCCTGTGGCTGCCCTTCTACTACCCCTACCGCTGGCTTTCGGCACTCGCATCGCACCGAAGCTGCCGTCGCTAGACGGCGGAGGCGAGCGGCGCGTCGCGCCGCGCCGAAATCCCCCGCGCCTGCGGCGCTGAGGCTTTCGCCGGCGAAAGCCTGAGCCCGCCTAGCGAGCTTGTGCTGGTGTCGCCGCGACGGATGTGCGATACGGCGGTTTGCTGATGATCTTCCCTGGCTTGTCGCTGGCGCGGCACAGCCTGCGGCTGAAGGGCAAAAGACCTCACTTACGACACCTTCCCTAGCCCGCTTGCCGCCTGTCAACTCAACCGTTTCAGGCATGCAGGTCTCTGCTTGCCGCCATTCCGGCGGCGGGCGATGTCGTCCCCATCCCATGGAGCACCATGCCAATCTCGATGACCGATCTGAATCTGATTCCGCCTCTTGTCGAAGCCGTTGCCGACATGGGCTACAGCACCGCCACGCCGATCCAAGCGCAGTCGATTCCCATCATTCTCGCCGGCCGCGACCTGATCGCATGTGCCGCGACCGGCACCGGTAAGACCGCCGCCTTCCTGCTGCCGATCCTGCAGCGGATGGCGGGGCGGAACGACGAGGGCTGCCGGGTGCTGATCCTCTCTCCGACGCGCGAGCTGGCGTTGCAGATCGATGAGCAGGCGCTCGCGCTCGGCTACCACGTCGGGTTGAGCGCGGCTCCGGTCGTCGGCGGCATGGAGATGGGCCCGCAGGAGCGGATGCTGCGCGAGGGCAGCCGGATCGTGGTTGCCACTCCCGGTCGTCTGCTCGACCACATGCGCTTCAAGTACACCGATCTCAGCTCGGTCGAGGTGGTCGTGCTCGACGAAGCCGATCGTATGCTCGACATGGGCTTTCTGCCGGATATTCAGCGCATCCTCGCTGCGCTCCCGGGCGAACGGCAGACTCTGCTGTTCTCGGCGACGATGTCGCCCAAGATCCGCCAGCTGGCGGGCAGCATTCTGCGCGATCCCGCCACTGTGACCGTCGATCGCCAGCAGCCGGCGATCGGCATCGCGCAGAGCGCCTGTGCCGTTGCCCAGGAGCGCAAATCGGCACTGCTGTCGGTGCTGCTGCGCCGCGGCGACATGGATTCGGTGCTGGTTTTCGTGCGCCGCAAGGTCGACGCCGATCGTCTGGCGCGCTCCGTTACCCGCGGCGGTATCGATGCGACCAGCATCCACGCCGATCGCACTCAGGAAGAGAGAGTGGCTGCGCTCGAGGGTTTTCGCCGCGGCCAGTTCCCGGTGCTGGTCGCTACCGATGTCGCCGCGCGCGGCCTCGACGTCAACGGAATCTCGCACGTCATCAACTTCGACGTGCCGCACTCGTCGGAGGATTATATCCACCGTGCCGGACGAACCGCGCGTGCCGGTGCCCTCGGTGAGGTGATCACCTTCGTCTCTCCCGACGAGGAAGAGCGGCTTGCCGAGATCGAGAAAGTTCTGGGCAGCGCCCTGCCGCGCGCCGTCGTCTCCGGCTTCGAGTCGCGCCTGCGCTCGGTCACCGCGCCCGCGGCGACGCGGGTGAAGCAGCTCGGCCCCGCCCGTCCGCGCCGGCGAACGAACGGGCTCGCTGTCACCCGCGCTTGAGCGGGCCCGGCGCGGCGACCGTCACTTAGCCGATCATCGCCTTGAGCTTGCTCAGGGGCAGAACCTTCACCTTGCGACGAGCCGGCTTGGCGGCAACGTTCATCGTCTCGCCGGGTTTGAACGGATTCGGCACTCCCTTGCGGGCAGGCCGCGCCGGCGTTTGGATGACCTTGACCTTCAGCAGTCCCGGCAGAGTGAACATGCCGACCGACTTCTTGCCGATGTGCCGCTCGATCAACGCACCGAGCTCCTCGATCACTCGGCCGACGTCTTTCTTCGCCAGCCCGGTGTTCGCAGCAAGCTCTGCCAGCATCTCGGTCTTGCCCATCGGCTTCTCGAGCTTCGTTGCTTTCTTTGCCATCATTGTCTCCAGTTCGGGTTAAAAGATGCGCCAACATCTACGGTTTCGCGGCAGCGTGCAAACTCCGGCGACGCCGATATTGCCCAGTCCCCACATTTTCTGAGCTCGGCGAGGCTGACGGAGGGCACTCGGTCACCGGTCGGTCGACGACATGCAGGATTGACCCGAGACCGCACTCATGAGCTGCGCCGCGTCCGGCAATTCTGCAGGCGCGGTCTCCGAGCGGGCTGGGTGAGCCGCGGCAGGCGCGCTCGGAGAGCGCGCGCTACAACGGAGGTGGCGGCAGCGCCGCAGGCGCGGGGGATGGCTGTGGGCTACGAAGCATGTCTTGCAACTGGCCCCACGATCTTGCAGAGAGCACCCGCCGCCGTCCGCGACGGGGAGCTCGGGTTTTTTCAGGGGGGGACTTTGCGACAGCACATTCAACGGGCCACTTGCGCGAGCGTCGCGCTCGCCATAGCTCTGACGCTCTCGGCTAGCCGCGCCGGCGCCACCACCAGCGACGACTGCAATCGAAACGGCATCCTCGACCGCGACGAGATCGCGCGACGCGAGCCGATCACCAGCACGAGCCAACCGATCTCCAACATTGACCGAATGGAGCTGATCGATGTCGACGGCGACGGAGATCGGGACCTGGCCGCGTTCTACAACTTCTCTGGGGGAGCGCTGACGATCTGGCGCAACGACGGCAGCGGCACGTTCGCCCGTGGTCCGGTTGTCAGCTTACCCTTTTCGTTCAGTTCGAGTCAGCAGTTTGCCGACCTCACCTCCGACCAGCGCCCCGACCTCCTCCAGATCGCTTCGACCTTCAGCAGCGGAACCGGCTCGACCACACGCCTACAAGTCTTTCGCAACGATGGCAGCGGCACCTTTGTCGCAGGCGAGATCCAAGCCTCGCCGGTCCACTCCAGTCAGCTGGCCATCGGCGATGTCGACGGCGACGGTGATCTCGACGCAGCCATCGGCGGCTCGACCTCGCTGCAGGGCGACTACGGTATCGTCATCGCCCACAACGACGGCAACGGTGCATTTACTTTCGGCGACGTCATGCCGACTGACGAGCCGATCGGATCTTCCGTGCTCGGTGATGTCGACAACGACGGACTGGTCGATCTCGTCGCGTTGGCCGGCGACTTCGGGGATTCTGCGGTGCTGGTCTTTGCCGGCACGGCCGACGGCGGGTTCGCCGAGCCTGATCGCATTCCTTCCGACGGACGATTGTTCCAGCTGAGTCTCGCCAATCTCGACGGCGACGGCTACTTGGATGCGTTCGTCGGCGACGGCTACCTCCGCAACGTCGGCTCGCCGAACCCGTCGCCGTTCAGGCCCTTGCCCAACGAGCTCGACGCCGGCACGGC
>DASPMH010000127.1:0-11460 GCA_035627175.1 Terriglobales bacterium
GCATGATCGACGCGGCTCTCGGCCGTCGCCACCGACACCTCGACGGGACAAACGGTCTCGGGTTTGGCGGCATCTTGCTTCGCTTCGACTTTCGCGAAGCACCCCTTCGCCGGGTTGGCGCCGCCATCGAACTTGTCTTGCACCTTCTGAACGCAAGTCGCATCGAGAGGCGTGCCGGCCTTCTGGGCCTTGGCATAGCACTTCAGCAGTCCCGCTAGTCGCTTGTTGACGCAGGCCGTCTTGCCGGCCGAGCACTTGTTCGGTCCGACCGCCTCACTGCCACAGTCGAGCTGGCACAGTCGTGAGACCGCGTCGGTGCAGGCCGCGTCCCAGGCGGTCGTGCAGCAGTCGGCGAAGACGTCTTGGCTACAAATGTCTTCGACACAAGGATTGCACGATGCGGACAGCGCCGCTCCTTGCTCGCAAGGGGAGTGGGCACAACTGCCGCTCGGGCAGGACAGCGGATTGGTGGCGCATGCCATGTCGACGGTCAGCTCGCGAACGAGCGCTTCGACGGCCGCACCGTCGTCGCTGGTGCGACATACCGTTTCGGGCTTGCCGGCGTCCTGCTTATCCTCGTTCTTGGCGAAGCAGGCCGCGAGCTTGGCGTTGGCCTTTTCGAGGCGGACCGCGTCGACTTCCAAGCCGCCCTTTTGCGCCTTGGCGTAGGACGTCAACCAAGCGGCCGCGTGCTTGGCAACGCAGGTATCTTTGCTCGAGGCACAGCGATTCGCACTGGCGGTCACTACCGCGGGAGAAAGGATTGTAAGAGACAACACTACGACCAAGCTTGCCTGGGTTCGCATCACCAGGATCCTCCCCGGAAAAGAGAATGAGGGAACGTCTATGCGGAACCCGATCCCGCCGTCAAACAAATTTCGCATCAGCGCCTGGCGAATCACCATGGCCTCGAGGGTGTCGGCTCCAGACCTACACCGGTGAACTGGTTTGATCGACGCAATGGCGGCTCGCTCACGGCGGGCAGCTCGATCACCGGCGGCGGTTCCACCGCGCCAGCGGTAGCGAGGACACCCACTCAAGGTGAGTGGGTGTCCTTCTGTGGCGCCATAGCACACCTGGCAGGAAGCACACCTGGCAGGACACCCACCTTTGGCAAGTGGGTGTCCTTGATAGCGAGTGGGTGTCCTTGAAGCCGCGCCTGGGGGGCGCGGCGGGCAGCTTCACAGACCCGGTGAACGGGCGTTACAGCGAGTACGACTGTCGAAAGCGTCGGCTTCCCTCATACCGCCCATCTGTGCTCATCTGCGCCGCGATGGACATTGGAATGAAGCTGCATGGGCCGAAGCTGCTGCTCTACACCTGCGGCGCGATGAGCTTGCTGTTCGTCGTGCGCCTGCTCGCCGGCGGCGGCTTCGTAGAGGAAGGCATACGGGCGGTGGTGCGCACCACCGCGCAGACCTCGCTGATCTTCTTCACCGCCGCTTTCGTCGCGTCTTCGCTGCGCGCCCTGATGCCGACTCCGGCGACGCGCTGGTTGCTGGTCAACCGCCGATTCCTCGGCATCTCGATGGGCTTCTCGCATGCAGTGCATCTGGCGAGCCTGATCGCACTGGGCACGGTGTCGCAGTCGTTCATTGACGGTCTCAATGCGACGACGTTGATCGGCGGCGGCCTGGGCTTCGCCCTCTGCTTTGCCATGACCGCCACTTCGAACAACCGAGCGGTAGCATGGCTCGGTGCGAGCCGCTGGCGCGCGCTGCACAAGACCGGCGGTTACTATCTGTGGTTCATCTTCTTTCAATCGTACCTCGGCCGAGCCCTGGCCGTTTCGCCTGTCTACGCATTGCCGGTGGCGTTGCTGGCCGTGACGCTGGTATTGCGCCTGACGGCGTGGTGGCAGCAGCGGCGTCCGGCATCGGCGGCGGTGCTGGCGAGCTGAGCGGCGCCGCAGGGCGAGAAGTAACCGACGTACTACGATCGAGTAACCGGCTTGTAACCGCCCCCTCCTATTCTGGCTCGCAAGTCGAGGCTCCGTTCCGGGGCCCGAGGAATTGCGAACTGCGAAGCAGTCGCTATCAACGGAGGGGTGATGGCTTCTCACTATCTTGCCGCGGTCGTCGGCTTGCTGGTCGTCGTGGCGACGGCGCCGCTATCGGCGCGCGCCGATACGACCCGGCGGCTGCTCGATCTGCTGCGCCAGCGAAATCAGATCAGCGAGCAGGAATACCAAGAGCTGAAGGAGGAGGAGGACGAGCGATGGCGCGTCTATTGGGACGACGGCTTGAGGTTCGGCAGCGCCAGCGGTGATTACCGCTTGCGACTAGGGGGCCGCGTCGAAAACGACTGGGCCATCTTCGTCCCCAACGATGAGCTCGACGATCAACTGGCCGATTCGAGCGGCACCGAATCGGGCACCGAGATCCGTCGCGCTCGCATCGAGCTCGACGGGCTGTTCTATCGCATCCTCGAATTTCAGACTGATTTCGATTTCGCCGACGGCGACGTCGCGTTCAAGGATGTCTTCCTCGGCATACGCAAAGTGCCGGGCGTCGGTCGCATTATGGCCGGCCATTTCAAGGAGCCGTTCTCGCTCGAGCAGATGATGAGCGGCAACGATCTGACCTTCATGGAGCGCGCCACCGGCTCGAACGTGTTCGCCCCGGACCGCAGCCTCGGCATTGGCGTGCAACGTAACTTCGGTGATCGCCTCCTCTGGGCTGCAGGTGCCTTCCGCGAGAGCGATGACACCGCGACCAGCTTCGGCGACGACTCTCTCTACCAGGTCACCTCTCGTATCACCGGCTTGCCATGGTTCGCTGAGGATGGGCGGCGGCTGCTGCACCTGGGCTTCGCCTACAGCCACAAGTTCCGCAACGGCGACGAGCAGCGCTTCTCGCAGCGTCCGGAATCCGGCCTGGCGCCTCGCCTCGTCGATACCGGCGATTACGAGATCGACGGCATGGATCTGATCAACGCCGAGATGGCGCTTGTCGTCGGGCCGTTCTCGGTGCAAAGCGAGTATTTTCGCGCCTTCCACGACATGCCTGGCGAGGACGCGCAGTTCGACGCTTTCTATGCCTACGCCAGCTACATCCTCACCGGCGAGCACCGGCCTTACGCCAATGAGGACGGAGTGTTCGAGCGTCCGCTGCCGGACAAGTCGGTGGTCGACGGAGGCTGGGGCGCCTGGGAAATCGCGGCGCGGTATTCACGCATCGATTTGGAGGACGACGAAATCGACGGCCACGAGCTCGACAATGTCACTTTAGGCCTCAACTGGTATCCCGAGCGCCACTTCCGCGTGATGCTCAACTACGTCTACGCCAATCGCGATCATCAGGGCGAAGCGCACATCGCTCAAGCACGGTTGCACTTGGATTGGTGATCGATCGGTAGAGGCCCGGCGCGAGCCGGGCCTCCAAGCGGGGCTCAAGCGCTCAGCAGCGCGGGCTGGCGAGAGCGCTCCTCGACCGAATCGGGCTTTAGCCCGTTCGCGGTATCGGTGAGGAAGTCGATCTTTCCCGATGCCACGTCGTAGACCGCGCCGAGCACCGCGACCCGGCCTTCGTCGAGCAGTTTGCGGATGGTCTGGCTCTGCTCGGCGATCTGCTGCACCGTGTGCAGCGCGTTGCGCCGGGCGACATTGTCGGCGAAGGCTGCCTTCTCGGCATCCGAGGTGAGAGCGTGGCAGCTCTCGTCGATCGAGTGCCTGATCTCTTCGACAATCGGTCCGAGGTGCTGGCAGCCGGTGGTCTGCAAGGGATCGGCGCCGATCCGGGTGAGCTCCACCGCCGCGCCGACCGCACCGCAGCGGGTGTGACCGACAACCAGGATCAACTTTGCCCCAGCGACGGCACTGGCGTACTCGACGCTGCCGAGGATCTTGCGGCTGACGACGTTGCCGGCGATGCGCACGCTGAAGATGTCGCCGAGGCCGAGATCGAAAATGATTTCGGCCGGCGTACGGGAATCGATGCAGCTCACCACGACGGCGAGCGGGTGTTGCCCATCGGCGGTGGCGGTCAGCTGGCGGCCGAGATCGCGGCTCAAGCGATGCCCGGTGCGGAAACGTTCATTGCCCTCGCGCAGGATTTCGAGCACCTGGGCGGGACCGAGTTGCTCCTGCAGCTCGCGGGTGGAGTAGTCGACGAACTGGATGTCGTCCTCCATCCGATACTTGTCGCGGAAGCCGCGCAGACTGACTTGCACGCCGTGGGCCGGAGCGATCGTCTCCTTGAAGTCGCGCAGCAGGTCGAGGATGTCGGGATCGATGTAATCGGTGCTAGTCGCATCGATCAGCACTTTGCCGCCGCGCGGCACCTCGCGCAGGGTGGCTTCGAGCGCGGCGCGATTGAGGAAACTGACCTGATTGGCGAGCTCGATGTGCAGCACGGTGCCGCCGAAATGGCGCTCGACGATGCGTCGGATCGGGCGGCGCAGATTGCTGTTGAGGATGAACCCGATACTGATCGCGAACCCGATCACGATGCCGACGAGGAGATCGGTGAGCACGATCGCACCTACGGTGACCGCAAACGGCACGAACTGGTACGGCCCCTCCGCCCACATCTGCTTGATCAGCTTCGGGCTCGCCAGCTTGATGCCGGTGACGAGCAAGATCGCCGCGAGCGCGGACAGTGGGATCAAGTTGACGTAACCCGGCAGCAGCAGCACGCAGGTGAACAGCAGCACCCCATGAAAAATCGCGGAGAGCTTCGAGCTGGAGCCGGCGTTGACGTTGACGGAGCCGCGCACGATCACCGAGGTAATCGGCAGACCGCCGACCAGCCCCGAGGCGATGTTGCCGATGCCCTGAGCGACGAGCTCACGGCTCGGTGGCGAGGTGCGCTGCTGGCGGTCGAGCTTGTCGACCGCGTTGAGGTTCAGCAGCGTCTCGAGCGAGGCGACGATCGCGATCGTCAGCGCTGCGGTGTAAATCGCGGGGTTGGTCCATTGTGTGAAGTCGGGCATCCGCAGAAAGCCGAGAAAAGCGGGCAAGCTGTCCGCAACCGGCACCTGGACGAGGTGGCTCGCCTCGATCACCCAGCCGCCACCGAACTGCTGGAAGAGGAGCTGGATCGCGACGCCGATCACGACGACCGCGAGCGGCGCCGGCAGGTTGCTGCGCTTGAGTGATGCGATCCGCTCCCAGCAGACCAGCAGCGCGACTGACAGCAGGCCGATCACGGCGGCGCCGGGGTGAAAAGCGAACGGTACCAGCGCGAGCTCCGAGAGCGTGTTGTGCTGGTCGATTTGCTGGAAGGCCATATCCCCGACCGGGTCGGTATCGAGGCCGAGCACGTGTGGGATCTGCTTGAGCACCAGGATGACGCCGATCGCAGCGAGCAGTCCCTTGATCACGCTCGACGGGAAGAAGGCGGCGATGAAGCCGGCGCGGGTAATTCCGAGTGCGACTTGCATGGCGCCGGCAATGACCACCGACAGCAGGAAGGCATCGAACGAACCGAGCAGCGTGATCTGGGCTGCGACGACGGCGGTCAGGCCCGCGGCCGGGCCGCTGACGCTGGTGTGCGAGCCGCTGAGCGCACCGACGACGATGCCGCCGATTATGCCGGCAACGATGCCGGAAAACAGCGGCGTGTTAGAGGCCAGCGCGATGCCGAGGCACAGCGGCAGGGCGACGAGGAAGACGACGAGGCCGGCGACGAGGTCGCGGCCGAGAGCATTGGGTAAGATGGTGGAACGTGCGGGCATGAGGTACTCCTTGGAGGGTCGGCCGGCGGTCCGGACACCGCGGTCGAGACGAGACAGGGCACCCGGCGGCGTGCCGGCGGGGGAACCGCCGCGCACGTGCCGGAAGACGATGAGGCCAGCGGCGCGCCGGGGCGCGTCGCCGTGCTCTCAACAGCGCAGCCTGCTCGTGCTGTTGCCGCGCAGGCGTCGTTCGGGCTCGCGCGGCTCGGGCAGCGCGAATCGCCCGGGGGACGATGGACCCTCGAGCCGCATGGTGCGCACGGCGAGAGGGGAAGTACGGCTGGCGCCGCGCTGCCGGTGACGGGCGTGATCGAGCAGCCGGGCCGTGCCCAACTCCGATCCCGTCGCCTCCTCCGTCGCCTCGCTCCCGCCAAGCCCGCCACCGCTCACCGGCAGCTCTGCCAAATCGCCACGGGCGCCGCGCGCAATGAGCTCGTTCTCCAAGGGGGTGAGGTGATCGCCCGCGGCGCAGAGGGAAACGACCGAGACGGAAACGGCGATAATGCGCAGCAGCGTCAATCTCATGGTCATTCGGCGTCGGAAGGGGCGCGAGTGCGCGAGCTCCGGAAACTAAAAGCCGCGCCACATCCTGTCAAGGACGAACCGAGCGCCCTTTCCCAAAGGGGCAGCGCCGCAGGCGCGGGGATTTCCTCAGAACGGGTTCAGATAAGTCACCGCCGTCGAACATCCGCCGCGAATTTCCCGGCTCCCCAACTTCAGGGCGCAGTCGCCGGTGGCGCTGATCTTCTGCGGGTTCATCTTCAAAGAGAGCACGAAGCGGAAGGGCTGCGGCACGACCTCGATCGGATTGAGCCGCAGCAGCTCGCGCGCGACGGTCATCGTCAGTAAGGCGCCTTCGGCATCGAGCCGCACCGTCCGCGGCAGCGGGTAGCGGGAGGGTCCGCCCAATGCCTCGCCAAATCCCCTTTCCCGTACCGACGCATGGGCGACGATCTCGCCCCGCTCGCGCACCGCTAACCAACCCCAGGCCGTCCCGTTCGGACCGCGGAAGTCGGTGGCGTAGACCGCCATATCACTATGGGTAAACACCACTTCGACCTGCCGCTGCACCAGGTCGGACTCGGCCGTGTCCATCCAGGCATGGGTCAGCGTCACCACACCGTGGGTGCGCACCGCCTCGGGCATGCCCTTCACCCAGATACTGCCTTCGATCGGGGCCGCCATTTCGAGCACGTCGAAATGATGTGGCACCGGCGTGTTGTCCCCCGAGACGCTCCGGCCGCGGCTTTCGAAGGAGAGGTGGATCTTGATGCCGCGCTTGTCGCTGTCGAGCTCGAAACGGCGCGGCTGGCCCCGCATGTCGAGCACCAGCGAGGCGATGTCGATCAGCAGGCCGTCGGCGGAGAGAGTCCAGTCGCCCTTCCGCCGGCCCCAGCGGAACGGCACGATCGCGCCGTCGGGCTGGATCAGCGTGCCGATGCCGGCCGCGGTGTGGATCCCCGGTCCCTCGTTGGTGATGAAAAAGCGGGCGAAGAGGTGGTGACCGGAGTCCATCCGGGCGCTGAGATCCCAGTATTCGGTCGCTGACGGCGCGTCGGAGTACCGGGCTTGCCAGCGACTGTGCGGCGGCTCGGCAGCGCCGGCCGAGGTGGCCAGCAGCAGCCCGCCCAGCAGTAGCGAAATCGGCAATCGGTCAGCCATCGGTCCTTTCTTCCGCTTCGCGCCTGCTTGTGCAACGAACGCTTCCCGCCGCCGGGGCGATTGGCTAGACTCCGCCCTTTGCATCCGACGCAATCCCAACGATGGCTTTCTCCCACGATTCCGGAAGTTCTGCCGCGCCGCTTTCGGCCGGCGCGTCCCCCTACGGGTGGCGCCGCCGCCCCGAGCGCATCGTCTTGGCACCGCGGCCGGGCCGGCTGCCGAGCACCTCGGCGCCGGTGCGCATCTTCGTCGGCACCGAGCCGGGTCAATACCGCATCGAGCGAGTCTTCGTCTGGTCGATCGAGCAGGTGCGCGATCCGGCGCGGCGCTACGAAATCTACCTGATGCGCGAGCTGGCCGGGTTCGATCAGCGCCGCTGGCTGACCGGCTTCACCAACTACCGCTTCGCCATACCTTATTTCGCCGGCGGCAGCGGCCGCGCCATCTACAACGACTGCGATCAGATCTATCTGCGCGACCCCGCCGAGCTGTTCGATCTCGACATGGGCGAGCACGGCTTCCTGTCGATCAACGACCACGACACCTCGGTAATGCTGATCGATTGCGCCAAAATGGACTCGGTGTGGAGCCTTGCCGAGGCGCGCTCGGGCAAACGCAAGCAGATCGAAGCGAAAGCCCGGGCCGTGCCGGGCCTATGGGGACCCGCCGACGCCGGCTGGAATTCGCGCGACGAAGAGTACGATCCCGCGACCTCGAAGTGTGTCCATTTCACCACCATCCACACCCAGCCGTGGCAGCCTTTCCCCGAGCGCTACGTCTATCAGCGCAATCCCGTCGCCCACCTGTTTCATGACCTCGAGCGCAGCGCCGACGCTGCCGGCTTCCAGCCGTTCCGGGCCGACGCGCCGAGTGACGAGTTGCGCGCTCTGGCGGCACAGTTGCGCGCCGCTGCCGAGCACGAGGACAACGGCGCCAGGCCGCTTCCCGCTGCCGAACCGGCTGCTCCGCCTGTCTGTCCCGAGGCGGAGGCCGGTGACGTGTTGCGGCTCGACCTCGCCTCGACCGAGCTGCCGCACGGTGTGCTGGCAGGCGCGGGACCTGCGGCGGTATCGGGGAACGGCGCGATCACGGCCGCCGCCGTGGTGTTTTGCGAGGCTGGGCTCGAAGCCTTACCCGATCAAGATTTGCCTTGGATCCTCGATGCGCTCTTCGCCCGGACGACCCGCCATCTGCATCTGCGGATCGACACTCGCCCGATGTCGCGCTTGCTGCCCGGCGGAACCATCCTGCCGTCGCGGCCGCAACCGCGGCGCTGGTGGGAGGAGCAGGTCGAGCTCGCCGGGCAGCGTCACCCGGCGATTCATTGGCAGCTCGAGGTCATCGATGCTGCCGGCAAGTTGCATCGGCGCGAAGGCGGCCGCCGCCCACGGCTGCCGATGGTGTGGGTGCTCGAAGACGACAAGACCGGCCATACCGTGCAGTCGGTGGGACTGGCAGAGGCGCTCGGCTGGCCCTACGAGCAGAAGCACTTGCAGTTCAACCTGCTCAACCGTCTCAGCAATCGCTTGCTCGACGCCAGCACGCTGAGCCTCGTCGCCGGGGCTTCATCGCCCCTGGCGCCGCCGTGGCCTGACCTGGTGATCTCGACCGGACGCAAGGCGGCGCCGGTGGCCCGTTGGATCGCCCAGCAGAGCCAGGGCCACACGCGCCTGGTCCATCTCGGCCGCAAGGGCGGCGAAATCGCCGGCGACTTCGATCTGGTAGTCAGTTGTGCCCACTTCCGCATGCCGCAGCACCGCCACCGCATCGAGACCGCGGCGCCGCTCAACACTCTGACGCCGGAACGGCTGGCGACGGCACGGCAGCGCTGGCAGTCGCTGTTCGATGCTGCGCCGCGTCCGTGGGTAGTGATGGTCGTCGGCGGCTCGACCGCAATCCACGAGCTGACGCCTGCCTTGGCGGGAGAGATGACCCGCCAGGTGCGTACCCTGGCGCAGAGCGCCGGCGGCCGCGTCTTTGCCATCACCAGCCCGCGCACCGGTGCCGACGCGACCGAGGCGATCGCTGCCGCACTCGGCGATGGGCACTATCTGCATCGCTGGCAACGCGGCGAAGTAGACAATCCCTATTTCGGCTTCCTCGCGCTGGCGGACAGCATCGTCGTAACCGGTGAGAGCGAGTCGATGCTCTCGGAGGCATGTAGCGCCGGCGTGCCGGTTTACATCTATCCGATTCCCGAGCGCCGCCCCGGGATACGCCTGCGCCTGCGCGAATGGGTGACGCAACGTGCCTATGCCCGGCCGCGCAAGAAGCGCAAAGGCACGGTGCGGCCGCAGCAAGGTCTCGAGCGGGTATGCGCCCAGTTGATCGCACGCGGATGGGTTCGCCCGCCGCGTGACATGGGCGAGCTTCACGCCGCGCTGATACGCGCCGGAGCGGCACAGATGTTCGCTGCCGACCATCTCCCTGCAGTCGCAGACTTGTCGCGGCCGCGGCTGCCGGGGCTGCGCGAGATCGACGACGTCGCCGAACGAGTCAGGGCAATGTTCGGCATGGCCGGCCCGGATCAGGCGATCACACCGAGCCGTGAAATTGCCGGCGATGGGCGGAGCGTCGATGCAGCGCGGTAATCTCGGCCCCGCCACGCTGATCCTGCTGCGCCACGGCCAGAGCTTGTGGAATCAGGAGAAGACCTTCACCGGCTGGACCGACATCGGCCTGAGCGAGCGCGGCAAGCAGGAGGCGATCGCCGTCGGGAGGATGCTGGTGGCACGCGGCTATCGTGCCGATGTTTGCTTCACCTCCTTGCTCAGTCGGGCCAGTGAAACTCTGCGCCTGGTGTTGGCGGAGATGGAGCGTAGCTCGCTGCCGATCCACTCGAGCTGGCGGCTCAACGAGCGTCACTACGGGGCGCTGCAAGAGCTCAGCTTTTGGGAGGGCGTGCGACAGTACGGGCTCGGGCCGGTATTGCGCTGCCAACGGCGCTATCAGATTCGTCCGCCGCTGCTGAGCACCGGCGATCCGCGCTTCCCCGGCAACGATGCCCGCTACGCTGAGCTCGATGCGGCGGATCTGCCTCGCGGCGAAAGCCTGCAGGATACGCTCGAGCGGGTCCGACCCTACTGGCACGAGCGGATCGCTCCCGAGCTACAGCCGGGCAAGACGGTGCTGGTGGTGTCGCATCGCAACACCTTGCGGTCGTTGATCAAGCACATCGCCGGCTGGTCCGATGCCGCGGCGTTGCGGGTGCGCGTGCCTACGGCGACACCGATCATTCTGGAGGTAGACGAGAACTTGCAGGTACTGCGACAACAGACTCTCAAAAGACCGGAGTTGATCGACGACGCCGGCGCCGGAGCGGCGAGATGACGTTTCTCGATTTCGACCGGCTGGCGGCCATCGACGCCGCCGAGTTTCACCAGGCGAAGCCGTACCCCTGGCTCAATCCCTACGGCCTGCTGACGGAGGAAGGGTACCGCCGTTTGCTCGCGACGTGCCCTGAGGTGACGCGTTTCGACCCCGCTTTCGGTGTGGCGCGCAAACACGGCCAGCAGAGCCACGACCGCTTTGTCCTCGAATATCGCGATGGCCTCGACATCGGCCCGGACTGGCAGCAGTTCATCGGTGAGCTTAGCGGCCCCCGTTATCTCGATTTCCTGCGCCGCATGACCGGCCGCCACGGACTGAGCCTGACCTTCCACTGGCACTACACGCCCAACGGCTGCTCGGTGTCGCCGCACTGCGATGCCGAGCACAAGATCGGCTCGCACATCTTCTACCTCAACACCGAAGACGAGTGGCGCGAGGAATGGGGCGGGCAGACGGTGGTGCTCGACGACGGCGGACGCTTTCCACGGCGTTCGGCGCCGAGGTTCGAGGATTTCGATCGCGCCATCGATTCGAAGACGCTCGGCAACTACAGCTTTTTGTTCGCCCGCTGCGGCAATTCCTGGCATGGCGTGCGCGAGATCCGCTGCCCGCAGGATCGCTACCGCAAGGTGTTCATCGTCGTCATCAACCACCGCTGGAAGGCCTTGCGCAAACGGGTTGTCGACCGGCTGACCGGCAGGAAGTCGAAAGACTATTGAGAGGAAATGTTGATGAGACTCAGCTCCTGGATCCGTCTGGCCGCCGTGCCGGTTCTCGTCGCCGCCACAGTCG
>DASPMH010000128.1:0-3492 GCA_035627175.1 Terriglobales bacterium
CGCTCTACCGAGCGCAGCTACACCGCCCCGGGGTCGGCGGCTTGGTGAGCCGAGCCGCCGCTCCGTGTAGCTGCCGTCGGTAGACGGCGGGCTTGGTGAGCCGAGCCGCCGCGCTCTACCGAGCGCAGCTACACCGCCCCGGGGTCGGCGGCTTGGTGCGCCGAGCTGCCGCGCTCTGCCGAGCGCAGCTACACCGCCCCGGGGTCGGCGGCTTGGTGAGCCGAGCCGCCGCTCCGTGTAGCTGCCGTCGGTAGACGGCGGCTTGGTGCGCCGAGCCGCCGCGCTCTGCCGAGCGCAGCTACACCGCCCCGGGGTCGGCGGCTTGGTGCGCCGAGCTGCCGCGCTCTGCCGAGCGCAGCTACACCGCCCCGGGGTCAGCGGAGGGTGATCGTCAGTCCTTCTCGGGCGGCTCGGCTGCGGGGGAAGATGGTGCGGGCGACTTGTTCCAGCTTGGGGACCTGGATGTCGGTGCGCGAGGGGTCGTGGTGGTAGAGGATCAACTGGCGCACGCCCGCGGCGCGGGCGGTCTCGGCGGCCATGCGCACCGTGCTGTGTCCCCAGCCGCGGCGGTGATCGTCGGCACGGTCGTATTCGTGGTCGGTGTACTG
Source organism: Terriglobales bacterium (assembly GCA_035627175.1). GTDB lineage: Bacteria > Desulfobacterota > Binatia > HRBIN30 > HRBIN30 > DASPMH01. The sequence continues at coordinate 609 of DASPMH010000128.1, forward strand.
CGCGTCATGAATCAGCACATCGGCGTCGCGAGCCAGCTCGACGACCGAATCGAAACCGCCGAGCGGGCTCTCGACGTCGGTCGCATAGACGACCGAGCGGCTGCCGCAGCTGACTTTGTAGAGCTGCACGCCGAACTTGGGATGGGCGCCGATGTGCACCGACTCGACGATCACCTTGGGCTCGCCGGGAAAGACCAGCGTCTGCCGAGCCCGCAAGCCGCACACCTTGATGCGCGCCTGGAGATCGCCGAGCTCGACCGGAAAGAAACGCGGGCTCATCATATGGGCGAGCGCTTTCTTGACCGGATGGTCGTCGCTCTCGGGTCCGTAGACGAAACAGGTCCAACCCTGGCGGTAGAAGGGCTGGAAGAAGCGCAACCCCTCGATGTGGTCGTGGTGCATGTGGCTGAGGAAGATATGCACCCGCCGCGCTCCGTTGCTGCGAGCGGCGAGCTGCTCGCCGAGGCCGATCACGCCGGTGCCGGCGTCGAAGATCAGGGTGTGGGCGCCGGCCTCGATCTGCACGCACGACGAGTTGCCCCCCACCTTGGCGGTCTTCGGGCCGGGTACCGGGAAACTTCCGCGCACCCCCCAAAATCGCACCTGTATCGCTGCTTCGCCCCGCATGAACCCCTCGCCAGCTGCGCGGGTTTAGTTCCGAGCGGCAGAACAAAGCAAGGAGTCAGGGACCCTGAGCCTCCACTGCTCCCCGCCTTACCTCGAGCGAAATCTCGGCTTGCGCTTCTCCAGGAATGCCTGACGGCCTTCCTGTGCCTCGGCGGTCTGGTAGTAGAGCTCGAGGGCGCTGAAGCCCATCTCGGTGATGCCGTGGATGTGATCGGTGTCGGCATTGAACGAGCACTTCGCCAGCTTCAAGGCGGTCGGGCTCATCTCGAGCAGCTCGGCGCACCAGCGCTCGACCTCGGCGCGCAGCTCGGCCGCCGGGACGACCTTGTTGACCAAGCCCATCGCCAGCGCCTCTTGCGCCGAGTACTGGCGGCAGAGGAACCAGATCTCGCGCGCCTTCTTCTCGCCGACGACGCGAGCGAGGTAAGCGGTGCCGAAGCCGGGGTCGACGCTGCCGACTTTCGGTCCGACCTGACCGAAGACCGCGGTGTCGGCGGCGATCGAGAGATCGCAGACGACGTGCAGCACGTGGCCCCCGCCGATGGCGAAGCCGTTGACCATCGCGATCACGGGTTTCGGGATGTTGCGGATCAGCGAATGCAGCGTGCCGACGTCGAGTCCGATACCGGTCGCACCGTCGTAGCCCTTGTCGCCGCGCGCCTTCTGATCGCCGCCGGAGCAGAAGGCGCGATCGCCGGCACCGGTCAGCACCACCACGCCGACATCCTTGTCGGCCCAGGCGTCGCGCAAGGCGGCGATCAGCTCGTCGACGGTCTCGGAGCGAAAGGCGTTACGCACCTCCGGCCGGTTGATGGTGATCCAGGCAACCCCGGCGGTCTTTTCGAGAAGAATGTCGCGGTAGCTCATTGGCGCCGCATAGGACAGCCACGCCAGGGGGACAAGGGGCTTGGGGGCCCCAAGCCCTCAAGCCCCTATCAACACCAGGTCATCTCTGTGAATTACCTCATCGGTAAGCTTGTAGCCGAGCCGCTCTTCGATCTTGGTGGTATGGGCGCCTTTGATTTTTTCGAGCTCGGCGGCGCTGTAGTTCACCAGCCCGCGAGCCAGCTCGCGCCCTTGCAAGTCGAGGCAGCGGACACAGGCGCCGCTGTCGAATTTTCCCTCGACGCGGCGCACCCCGCTCGGCAACAGGCTGCGCTTCTGGCTGGCGATCGCCTGCGCCGCACCGTCATCGACCACCAGCGTGCCGCTCGGCTTGAGGGTGTAGGCAATCCAGTGCTTGCGCCGGGCCATGCGATCGCCACGCGGCAAGAACAACGTGCCGACGCTCCGCTCGAGATCGAAGATGCGGGGCAGCACGCCCGAGTGCAGCCCATCGGCGATGATCGTCGGGATCCCGGCGGCGGAAGCCTTGAGTGCGGCGGCGAACTTCGAAGCCATGCCGCCGGTGCCGACACCGGAGCTGCTGCCCCGCATCTCGAAGCTCGCGCCGGCGCGACCGTCCTGATCGACCAGAGCCACCAGTTCGGCATCGGCGTGCTGCGCCGGGTTCTTGGTATAGAGCCCGGGCACGTCGCTCAACAGCACCAGCAGGTCGGCCTCGACCAAGCCAGCGATCTGGGCGGACAGGTTGTCGTTGTCACCGAAGGTGGTCAGCTCGGCGGTGACGACAGTGTCGTTTTCGTTGGCGACCGGAACCACGCCCGAAGCAAAGAGGGTCTCGAGGGTGTGGCGGGCGTTGAGATAGCGGCGGCGGTTGGCGAGGTCGTCGTGGGTCAAGAGAATCTGCGCCACGGCGACGTCGCGCTCGGCGAAAAACTCCTCGTACACCGCCATCAGGTGGATCTGCCCGACGGCGGCCGCGGCCTGGCGCTGCGGCACGGTCTTCGGCCGCTCGCGCATTTTGAGCCGGGCGACGCCGGCGGCGACAGCCCCCGAGCTGACCACCATCACCTCGATACCGCGCTGGCGCAGCCCACAGATTTCGGCGGCAAGCGAGGCGACGCGCTCGCGCTGGATGCCCTCGCCGTTGGATAGGATGCTGCTACCGACCTTGAGGACGACGCGGCGCACGCGCTGCAGCAAGCGCTGCTTTTCGGTCAGGTGATCCTGGCTCACGAGCCGGCTCGCTCTTCGTCCGACTCTGCCGGCGCCGAAGCGAGCTGGGCGAGCTTGAGCTCACGGCTGCGATAGCCGGCGAGCTTGATCAGCTCGGCCACGCCCTCCCCCGTCGCCGCCGAGATGCCGTGCAGCTCGATGCCGCGCTCGGCGAAGCGCTGCCGCAGCTCGTCGAAGG
>DASPMH010000129.1:0-4533 GCA_035627175.1 Terriglobales bacterium
CTACGTGTTCGCGACGAGCATGGTGTTATTGGATGTGGCTACCGTCGCGGCTCAGCCAGCGTCTCGTTGCACCCCGAACCGGCCGCGGTGGCGGGCTGACCTTCAAGGCAGTGCCTCCGATTTTTACGTTTCCGGCATCGATGTAAGCGAGGAGGCCCTGTACGTACACGGGCCATTCGACTTTGTCGGCGGAGTGGTTGCGCCTGGACTGGCGAAGTGGGATGGGTTCGCGTGGTCGGCGCTCCCGGATCCGCTCGGGGCGGTTGAACGCGTCGCGACCCTCGAAGCCGTACCGTACATCATCGGTCATTTTAGATTCCCAAGCGATCCGGCGTCATCAGACCGTCGCTACCGTTTGGCTCGTGCTGTGGCGAGCGGCTGGGAACCTGTTACAGCGCTTACGAACGGAGATATCGACGACATCGTCACGACGCCGACCTACCTCTATACTCGCGGGACGTTCGCAAGCGTCGATGGACGAATAGCGGATGGGTTTGCTCGATGGGATGGTAAACGCTGGCAGGCCCTGAAATCCCCTCCGACGACGGACTACTCATACATGGAGGCGCACCGGGAGAATGTTTTTCTTCTGGACGCCAATTTCGGTGAGCCCGACAAGGTACGGTTGTATCGTTTTGACGGCGAAGCATGGTTAGAAATCGCACCAGCTCTGGCAGGAGAGGCACTGGATCTGGCGATCAATGAAGACGGAAAGGTGGTAAGCGTCCGGTAGTCCTTTCAATTACCCACAACTCCCAAAGCCAACTCGAAGCCAAGATGGATGTCGGTCAGGCGCGACAGGCCCCTCCAGATCACCAGGTTCCCCGGCGGTGGATCGCTTCCGCGCGCGAGGTAGCCGCCGAGTTTCGCAATCAACGTCACGCACTGTGCGACCGTGGGTACATCGGGCCAGTCCTCAGTCTTGTGCAGCTTTCGCAGGATGGCGATCTCCGAATCGGTGAGCGCAGCCATCGCGGGAACCTCCGGCGCGTTGCGCTGAAGCATGGTTAGCCAGAACACACGCCACCCGACGATGCAGTAAATCGCGAGCAGGTTTGTCAGCCGATCCGCCGTTCGGAGCTTGGCCTTCTCTGCGCCGCAGCCTGACTTCAAAATCTTATGGAAGGTCTCGATCTTCCACCGCTGGGCGTACCAGTCGAGTTTCTCGACGGCGGAGCCAATGTCGTCGACGTCGAGATCGGTCAAGAGCCTCCACTCGATCCGCTCCCGCTTCTGCGGCGTGACTTGTTCGCAGGCGTGAATGACGGTCAGTGACAGGGTTGGGTATCGCTTCTGTTTTCCGATCGGGGGACGTACCGGTATTCGACAATACCTAAGGTCGAGTTTCGCAACGGACGCCTGGCCTTCGGAATCTTGAACAACGATCTCATGAACTCCGCGGACGGGTTCTTCGGCCATGAGCTTCGAGATCGTAGCAGCGCCCTCTCCTTGCCTTTCGGCCAGCCTGTCTACGCAAGTGCGAACGAGGAAATGAGTTCCGACCTCCCGCGCGGCGCAGAACAATTCGAAGATGTCGCTCTCCCGGTCACCGATGTGTATGCAGCGCGGCGGATCGGACAGTAGGCTCGTTGCATGGCGAAGATTCTCGAGCCAGCGTACGCTCTCCTTGTGCTCGATCGGAATGCGGGTGGGATTCACCTTGGTCTTGAGCGCGTTCGTGCCTTTGAATTTGTCGCGAGTCCAGAACTTCACCGCCGCCAGCCCGAGTGGAAGGCCGGCAGGCGTCACGACGAGGCTCGAGTGCATGAGGATGCCGCACATCGTCCGGGGCGCGCCGCCCGAGATACGCGACGGGATCGCGAACGTCTGGCCGATCAGTTCCGGCTTGATGCGTTGAAAGCTGAACTCCGTCGTGTCGTGGAGCACCAGGACGGTTCCGTCCGTAGCAGCGAACCGAGAGCTCGTGGCGGCGAAATGCCCGGCGAGAATGGTCGCCTCGTCGATGCGCGGGTTGTCGAAGAAACGGTAGGCGGCCTTCATGGCGGCCCAGTCCTGCAGCGCGTACGGAATCGCGCTCCCCATCCTGCGACTGAAATCCAGCAGGAGCTTCGCAAAGCGCGTCTTCAGTCGCTCATCGGCAAAGTCGCAGCCGGCGACCTCGTCATCCACCCATGCGTCCACAGCCGCCACCCCGACCGAATTTCGCGGCCCGCCGTCCTTCAACGTCGCCGCGTACTCAGACTACAGGTTGGAAGTGCCGGAGAGAATACTTGTGGGTAATTGAAAGCCGGTAGTCCCCGCCTTCCGCCGCCTCGCGGCTGCCTGAGAGAATGCGGACCAGGAGGTCCGCCATGCCCAAGCCCGTTCGCCGTATCCGTACCACTGAACAGATCGCGAGAATCATCGCCGCCTTCGATCGCAGCGGCCAATCGGCCGCCGCATTCGCCCGAGCCAAGCCGATGTCAGTGAGCACGTTGCGCTACTGGCTTCGACGTCGGCGCAGCTCGGCTGCTTCTGCAGCGCCGAGGCTGGTGCCGGTCAAGCTCAGCACGCCGATGCCGTTGCTGACCGCGCCGCCGCCGATCGAAATCGTCCTGCGCGACGGCCGCACCGTGCGCGTGGCACGAGGCATGGCCGTCGATGAGATCGCGGCGCTCTGCGACGCGCTGGAGAAGTCGTGCTCGCACTAACTCCAGCCACGCGCATCTACCTTGCCGCCGGCGCCACCGACATGCGCAAGTCGTTCGACACGCTGGCTGCTATCGTGACCAACGAGCTGACCGGTGATTTGCTGAGTGGTCACCTGTTCGTCTTCTGCAATGCCGGCCGCAACCGTCTCAAAGTCATGTACTGGGACGGTTCCGGACTTTGGGTCAGCGCCAAGAGGCTCGAGAAAGGCACGTTCGCATGGCCGAAGTGCGACGGCCCAAGCTGCGAGCTGACGCGTGAGCAACTGATGATGCTGATCGCCGGCGTCGATCTTCAGCAGACAAGAGCACGCCGGTGGTATCGCGTGGAGAAGACCGCTGGGTTTGTGCGCAAGGCGTCTTGAACCAGGCAGCGCTGCCGCTATCCTCGCAGCGTGGTGCAGGAGCCGACCGAGCTGTCCGAGTTGAGCGTGCTGCTGGAGACGCGCTCCAAAGCTCTCGAGGAGGCCTGTCAGGAGCGCGACGCTCTGCGCACGCAGTACCACGAGCTGTCCAGACGGTTCCACGCACTGAACCAGGTCCACCAGATCGTCCTGCAAAAGCTCTACGGCAAGCGCGGCGAGCGCATGGACGATCGCGAGATCGCGCGGCTGCAGGCGCGGCTGTTCGAGGAAGCGTGTCGGGCCGTGGAGTCCGAGCAGCAGCAGGAGGCGGCCGAACCGCCCGAGCATACGCCGCCGCGCTCTGCACGACGGCGATCCCGAAAGGCGCGGATGCAAGACCTGCCGCGCCGCCGGAACACGATCGAGTTGCCGCTGAGCAGCGCGTGTGCCCGTGCTGCAACGAGCAGATGGAGCCGTTCGGTGCCTAGGTCACCGAGGAGCTCGAGTATGTGCCCTCGAGCCTGTTCGTGCTCGAGCACGCGCGCGTGAAGTACTCGTGCTGCGGCTGCCAGCAGGGCGTGGCCACTGCACCCGCGCCGGCGCGGCCGATTGAGAAAGGCATCCCGGGGCCCGCCTGCTCGCCTACGTGGCGACGAGCAAATACGGTCATCATCTGCCGCTCTACCGCCTCGAACAGATCCTGGGCGAGCAAGGATGTGCCATCAGCCGCAAGACGCTGTGCGACTGGGTCGAGCGCATCGCCGATCTGCTTTCGCCGGTCGTGGCCGAGCAGAAGCGGCAGATTCTTGCCGCACCGCTGGTGCAATCGGACGACACCAGGGTTCCCTACCAGGAGCCCGGCACGCGCCGAGGCAAAGTGGCCAGCGGCTTTCTGTGGTCGTACACCAGGCCGTGGGCGGAGGTCGTCTACGAGTTCACCACCAGCCGCTCGCAGCAGGAGCCGCTCAAGTTCCTTGCCGGCTATCGCGGCTACCTGCAGTCAGATGCCTACGCCGGCTACAACCAGGTGCTGCGCAGTCCGCACGTGCATGCGATCGGCTGCATGGCGCACGTTCGCCGCAAGTTCTTTGAGGCCAAGGCCGAGATGCCCACCGAAGCGGTGGCGATCCTGACGGCGATCCAGAGCGCGTATCGCATCGAGCGCCAGGCCAAGGAAGATCAGGTCGGCGGCGCCGAGCTGGTCGCGCTGCGCAAACAGGAAATCACGCCGATCCTGGACAGGCTCCAGGTGCTGTTCGAGGAGATGTCCACGCGCGTGTTGCCGGCAAGCGGCATGGGCAAGGCCATCGCTTACGCGCTGGGTCAGTGGTCGGCCATTGCTCGCTACACGGACGTGGCCGAGGCCGAGATCGACAACAACAGCTGCGAGCAGACGATGCGCCCAGCCGTGCTCGGGCGGAAGAATTGGCTGTTCGCCGGAAGCCCCGACGGTGGACGACGCGCCGCCGTCATCTACTCGCTCGTGGTCACGTGCCGCCGCCTTGGCATCGAGCCGTATCCGTACCTGCGCGACGTGCTCG
>DASPMH010000130.1:0-4609 GCA_035627175.1 Terriglobales bacterium
ACCGCTGCCGCGAGCGAGGCCAAGCGCAAGCCGACGCGCCAACGCGCCGCCGCGGCCAACGGCACGAGCCGCCGTGCTGCCGCCAAGAACAAGTGAGCCGCATTTGCCAGTGGGGGTTTCATGAAGCGGGAGAGCGGCACCGCTAGCGCACCGCCGCAACTCTTCGCGACCGTCGCCGTGGCGCGCCTGGTCGGTATCGCGCCGGCACGGGTGCGCGCCCTGGCCCGCTCGGGCTTCTGCCATCCCTCGCGACGCGGGCGCTTGTATCAGTTCACCTTTCAAGATGTCGTCCTGCTACGCGCGGCCCTCGGGCTGCTCAAGGGCCGTGTGCCGACACGGCGGGTCCGCACCGCGCTGCGCCAGCTCGCCCGTCAGCTGCCGCAGGGCCGCCCGCTGACTGCGGTGCGCATCAGCGCGATCGACGGCGCGGTGGTGGTCCACGATGGCGGCACCGCGTGGCGGCCGGAGAGTGGCCAGGTGCTGTTCTCGTTTCTGACCACCGGCCTCGCCAAGCGCGCCAAGGTGCTGACCGCAACCAAGCGTCGCAAGCAACTCGAGCGAAAGCGGCCACAGGACAGCAGCGATGATTGGTTCGAACGCGGGCTGATCCTCGAGCAGGAAGGCAATCTCGACCAAGCCCGCGAGGCCTACGAGCGGGCCGTCGAAATCGATCCCGAGCACGGCGACGCCTTCGTCAATCTCGGCCGGCTGTTTCACCAACGCGGCGACGCCGAGCGCGCCGGCGAGCTCTACCACCGCGCGATCGACTGCCAGCCCGACGATCCGGTGGCGCACTACAATCTCGCTCTCGCGCTCGAGGATCAGAAGGATCTCACCGCGGCGGTGAGCCACTACCGCAAGGCCGTCGAAATTTCCCCCGACTTCGCCGACGCCCACTTCAATCTCGGCCGCCTGCTCGATCGCCTCGGCCGACACACCGAAGCGGTCCGCCACCTCCTCGTCTACAAACGCCTGATGCGCGAATCCTAGCGGCTGTAGCGGGCGCTCTCCGAGCCCTAGTCAAACCGTCCGGCCCCGCTCCGCCACACTCCGGAGGCGCGCTCGGAGAGCGCGCGCTACCGCAGGAAACGCCGCTACTCAGCGGCGGCGTTCGGCCGGGCGGTCTTCCGGGCCGCGCAACTTGGTGAGCTGCTGCTCGATCACCTGGTCGGCACGGGCCAAGAGGTCCTCGTTGTCGCCGTACTTCTCGATCATGTAGCTCAAGTCGCCGAGGTCGTGGATCAACAACTGCGTCGCCCGCTCCCGCTCCGCTTCGCCCTTCAGAACCTGCAGCAGGTCGAGCACCAGATCCTCGATCTCCGAACCTTCGATCTCGAGCGTCAGCTCGAAGGCGCGGGTCAGCGTCAGATCCTTCTCGACCTCCCCTTCCGCCTTCTCGAGCAGCGTTTGCAGATGGACGACGTGCTCGCGCGTCAACGCCGGCGCCGCCGGCAGAGTCCGCTCGGGCGCGCTCTCCAGCAATCCCGCCACCAGCGCCAGCGCACCGAAATGTCGCGACTCGTGCTGCGCCATCTCGAACCAGAAAGCACGCACCTCTTCGGGCTCCGAGAACTTCGACTCGAAGCGGCAGTAGAGCTGCATCGTCCGGCGCTCGAGCGCCATCGCGGCATCGATCAGCTGGCGCAACAACTCTGGTGAACGACTCTTGGGGGGCGTGACCGGCATCGCCCGCTTCTACCAATGCCCTCCCCGGCTGGCTAGCCGAGTAGGCCGCTTCGCGCCGCGGCCGCAGCGATTGACTGCGACCGCCAATTGGATAGGTTCCGCCGCATTCTTTCCCTTTGGAGGTTCCTTCGATGGCGTATCCTTTTCTTTCCGACGAGTGGATCGATGCCTTCCTCACACTCCAGGCGGACTACCGCGACCGCATGCCGGCGCCTCAGGTCAAGTTCAAGCTCAATCAGGAAATCACCGGCGCTCCGTACGGTGAGGGCGGCGTAGTCAAGCTGCACATCGACACCACTTCGGGTCAGGCGGTCTTCGGACGCGGCCACATTGAGGCCCCCGACACGACCGTGTCACTCGACTACGCCACCGCCAAAGCTCTCCTCGTCGCTCAAGATCAGCAGCAGGTGATGCAGGCCTTCATGCAGGGCAAGATCAAGGTTCAGGGCGACATGTCCAAGATCATGGTGCCGCCGCCGCCGAAGAACGATGCCCAGAAAGAGTTCGATCAGAAGGTGAAGGATCTGACCGAAGCCTGAGAAGAGAGTGAGTGCCCCCGGCGCGATTCGAACGCACGGCCCCAGGATTAGGAATCCTGTGCTCTATCCACCTGAGCTACGGGGGCCCACTCCACCGACTCGTTCCTACAACCACAGTTTGATCGCAACGACAACGGAGATGTGATGCGCGGCGGGATCCGATCGGACGAGTGGCCGTGGCGACTGGCAATGCTCGGGGCCTTGTTCTCCGTCACCTCGCTGGCCGTTCGCCCGTCGCCGGCGGCAACCTTCGTCGTCGATTCGGTCAACGATGGCGTCGACGCGGTGCTCGGTGACGGCATCTGCGGCACCGGCGAGCCGCAGCGCTGCACCGTGCGCGCGGCGGTGCAGGAAGCGAACGTCAACCAAGGCACCGACCTGATCGTGATCCCGGCGGCACCGCCGCCCGGTCGCTACACTTTGACGATCGAGGGTGCGAATGAGGAGCTCGGCGCCGCCGGCGATCTCGACATCCTCGACGGTGTCATCATCAGTGGCGTCGGCGCCGGCCGGATCTTGCTGGTGTCGCCCGCCAGCGACCGCGTCTTCGATATCCACGCCGGCTTCACCGTCACCGTCGCCCATCTCAATCTGCAGAACGATGCGCTCACCGGCGGACCGCCGGATGGCGACGGCGGCGGCATCCGCAACCGTGGCGTGCTGACGCTCGATTCGCTGACGATCACCTCCGCATTTGCCGAGAGCGGCGGCGGCCTCGCCAATCTCAACGGCGCCGCCGCCGACCTGGTCAACGTCACCCTGAGCGGCAACCGAGCGACAGGGCAAGGCGGTGCGATCTTCAATAGCGCCGGCAGCACCCTGACCGTGCGCAACTCGACCATTGCCAACAACGAGGCCGGCGCCGGCGACGGCATCTACAGCCTCGGCAGCGTCACCCTACAGAACACGATCCTCCGCCAGATCGACAGCAACTGCGCCGGCACGCCGCCGACTTCGCTCGGCAACAACATCGATCACACCACCAGTGGCACGATGTGCCTGCTGACCCCGGCGCCCTCGGACAGCATGATGGATCCGTTGTTGGTCGGTCTGCAGGACAACGGCGGTCACGGCTTGACGCATTCGTTGCAAGCGGCCAGTCCTGCGATCGATGCCGGCAATGCCGCCGCCTGTCCGCCGTTCGACCAGCGCTTCCACATCCGACCTGCCGGCGAAGGTTGCGACATCGGTGCGTACGAGGCCTTTGCCATCATGCCGACGCCGACACCCACGGCGACCGCAACCAACACCGGCACACTACCGCCTACCGCCACGCCGACTCCGACGATCACCGAGACGCCGACGATCACTCCGAGTGCAACGGTAACGGAAACGCCGACGCAAACCGGGACTGCCACGATCAGCCCGACGCGGACCTCCACCAGCACGCCGACCGTCGGCACGCGCACTCCGAGCCGAACCGCGACGCGGACAGGGACGCCGACGCGCACGGCTACGACCACGCGAACACCGACCGGCAGCCCGGCAACGAGCACTCCGACGCCTCCTGAGACGCCCACTGCCGGTGAAACTGCGACCGCACTAGCCACCGAGACCGAAGTGCTGACGCCGACGCAAACCAAGCTTCACACTGCCACCGCCACCCTCGAACCTTCAGCGACGGTTACCCCTACGCCACGTCCTGCCCGGGTCGTAGTCAGCACCGCCCGCGGCAGCGCCGACAGCCGCGTTTCGATCGACGTCAGCCTCGACCTCGGCGATGCCGCCGTCAGCAGCGTCAACAACGAGCTGACCTTCGGCCCGACGACGCGCGTCGCCGCCCGCGCCGGTGGCGCGCCCGATTGCATGCTCAATCCGGCGCTTGCCAATGTCGTCTCGGCGTTCGTCTTCCGGCCGCAAGGATGTAGCGGCGAGAGTTGCGACACCGTGTTCGCGGCGGTCTTCGATGTGTTGCCACCGATCGATGCGCTGCCCGACGACACCGCGCTCTACTCTTGCGTAGTCGATATCGCAGCCGATGCCGCGCTCGGCACCTATCCGGTAGAGATCGGCGGCTTGATCGTCGCCGACTTGAGCGGCCGGGAGATCGCCAGCACCGGCGTTGCCGGGGCGGTGATCGTCGAGCCGCCAGCGACGGCAACCATGACGCCAACGGTGACCGCGACTCCTACCGCTACGCAGACGGCGACTCCGACACCGATCCGCTGCGGCGGCGATTGCGACGGCAACAGCGCCGTCACCGTCGACGAGATCGTCACTGTGGTCAACATCGCGCTCGGCGCCCAGCCGCTGGCGGCGTGTGTCGCCGGTGACGTCAACGGCGACAATCAGGTCACCGTCGAAGAGATCGTCAGCGCAGTCACAGCCGCCCTGCAGGGCTGTAGCGCACGCTCGCCGAGCGCGCCAGGAGGTGCACCATGTCG
>DASPMH010000131.1:0-7345 GCA_035627175.1 Terriglobales bacterium
TGAGGCTTATCGAGCTCCGCACAACTCGCGGTAGACCGCCAGCACCGCCTCGATGCGGCCGTCCCACAGGTAGGCCGAGCGCGCCCGAGCCGCGGCATCACGCCCCAAGCGCATCGCCGTTTGCGGCTGGCGCAGCAGCGCGAGCACGGCGTCGGCGCAGGCGCGTGCGTCGCCGCAGGGAAAATGCCGGCCGCTGGCATCGTCTTCGAATAGCTCCGGCAGTGCGCCGGCATCGGCCGCGACCACCGCCAAGCCGTGGAGCATGCCCTCCAGCGGGGTGAGGCCGAAGGTCTCGTAGCGGCTCGGCACCACCAGCACCATGGCGCGCTGGTAGAGAGCGCCGAGCTCGGCTACGTCGAGCCAGCCGGTCAGCTCCAGACGTGCAAGGAGGTGCGCGGGCAGACGCGTTTGCCATTGCGCCAGCCAGCGGCGTTCACTGCGCCGATTGGCGGGGATGCCGCCGGCGATCACCCAGCGCGCCGCCGGCATCGCTTCGAGCACCGCTGGCAACGCTTCGAACAACAGGTCGGTGCCTTTGACGGGATCGAAGCGGCCAGCCGTCAACACGATCGGCTCGCGCCGTGGGGCGGAGGCGGCGGCTCGCGCCTGATCACTGTCGTCGACAGCCAACGGCGCCAACCGCAGGCGTGCCTTGGTGTCGGGGTAATGCTCGGCGAGATCGGAGAGGCAGCGACGCGACGGCGCCAGAATGCGGTCGGCTTGCTGCAAGGCAAGCTCCTGCTCGGTTTGGCTGCGAGTGGGCTCGCAGAGCTTGCGGAGACGGTTCTGCACGATCTGCAGTACGTGAACGCTCTTGATCGCCGGCGCCCGCAGCTCGGCGCGCAGCGCCGCAGCAAACGGCCACAACGTCGCGTGGTGGACGTGTAACAACTGTGGCGAGAGAGCCCGAGCGAAGGCCGTTGCCGCGGCGAGCTCCGAGCCTGAGGCGACGCGGAAAACGGCACGATCGTCGCCAGTTCGATGCGGCGCGGCAGCCGCGGAGTTGCGGCTCGGCCGCCAGCCGTCGAAGGAGACGACCGCGACTTCGACGTCGCGGCGCTGCAGCGCCGCGGTCATACCGCCGACTGCGGTCGAGATCCCGCCGAGCGACGCCGGCGGATAGTCGCGAGTCAGGTGCAGCACGCGCACGGCGCCGGCCTAGTGCAGTGCCGGCCGCAGCGGCAGGCGGGTGACGATCGCCGCTTCTGCGTCGAGGATCGCGTCGAGGCGGGCGGTGACGACGTCGGCAGGGAAGTAGGCGTTGGCGAGGCGAGTGAACAAGGCGTGGTGTTGCGCCTCGGCGCGGGTCAGGCGGCGGTAGAGCTGTTGCAGCTGGCCGTCGAGGGCGTCGCCGAGCAGTTGGAAGCGCTCGCAAGCCCGGGCTTCGACGACGGCGAAAGCGAGCAGACGATCAAGGAGGTAGGCATCGGTGTCGCGCTTGCGCAGGGCCGTTTGGAGCGCCCCCATGTAAGGGTCGGGAACATCGAACGCGAGCGCGCGGCCGCGCTGGCGCAGCACCTGGTAGACGATTTGGAAGTGTTCGAGCTCCTCGCGGGCGAGATCGATCATCGCGGCGACGAGTTGTTGGCGATGCGGATGTTGGACGGCGAGCTTGATCGCGCTTGCCGAGACTTTGCGTTCGTTGGCGGCATGATCCTGCAAGAAGGCATCGAGATCTTGCAGCACCGTCGGCAGCCATAGGGGCGGGGTGGAACAGCGCAGGCGCAGCATCGCGGCGGGCGGTATAGCAGTGCGGGGTGGGGCGGCTCTACCTGGTTGACCAATGCCGCTGTGCGGCATAAACGAACGTTTGTTTCTGGAGGTCCCCATGCAGCTGAGCCTTGCCGACGTCGATTTGACCAATGCCGATGTGTTCGAAACCGGCACGCCCCACCACATGTTCAAGCTGCTGCGGCAGGAAGCCCCGGTCTACTGGCATCAAGAGAAAAATGGGCCAGGATTCTGGGCGATCACCAAGTACGAAGATCTCAAGTTTGTCTCCAAAAATCCCCACCTGTTCTCGTCGGCGCGGCAAGGCACGCTGCGCGAGGACCCGCCGGCCAAAGATCTGCCCTATGTGCAGGCAATCATGCTCAACATGGATCCGCCCAAGCACCGTACCTACCGCGCCTTGATCAGCAAGGCGTTCACGCCGCGTATGGTCGAGGGGTTGCACGGGCGCATCCGCTCGATGGTGCGCGAGATCATCAACACCCTGATCGAAAAGGGCGAGTGCGACTTCGTCGACGATGTCGCCGCACAGCTACCGCTGTGGGTCATCGCCGAGATGATGGGGGTCCCCCAGGAGGATCGCCGCCACATCTACGAGATCGGCAACAAGATGGTCGGCTTCGATGACCCCGAATACCACCCCGACATGACTCCGCTCGATCAGCGTAACGCTGAGGAAGCCTTCGCCGAGATGTTCTTCTACGCCGACAAGCTGCGCGAGAAGGCGCGCCAGCACCCCAGCGACGACCTCGCTACCGCTCTCCTCCATGCCGAGCTCGACGGCGAGCGGCTGACCGACATGGATTTCAATTTCTTCTTCCTGCTGCTGCTGATCGCCGGCAACGAGACCACCCGCACGGTGACCACCAACGGTATGCAGGCGCTGATCGATCATCCCGATCAGCTGCGCGACTTGCGTGCCGACCTGTCGCTGCTGCCCGGTGCGATCGAGGAGATCCTTCGCTACGCCCCGGCGGTGCACTGCTTCCGCCGCCAGTCGCTCGGCACGGCGGAGCTGCGCGGCCAGAAGATCGAGCCGGATCAGAAGCTGATGCTGTGGTACCCCTCGGCCAATCGCGACGAGGACATCTTCCACGAGCCCGATACCTTCAATATCCGCCGTTATCCGAACGAGCACGTCGCATTCGGGTTCGGCGAGCACTACTGCCTCGGCGCCAATCTGGCGCGGATGGAGCTCAACGAGATCTTTCGCGGTATCTTGCTGCGCCTGCACGACATCGAGCCGGCGGCGCCGCCGCGGCGGCTGCGTTCGACCTTCATCAACGGCGTCAAAGAGATGCGCATTCGCTTCCGGCCCGGACCGATCGAGCTGCTCAGCGAGCCGGTGCGCCTGAGCGTGTGACGCGACGGCGGCGCGCTAGGCGACTTCGCGGCTGTTCCAGGCGACGTAGCCGATCATACCGAGCACGACCATCGGCACCAGCGCTTCGCGGAAGTCTCCCGCATTGATCAAGGTGAAGGCCGCGCCGACCATTACCGCCGCCAGAATCGTCAGAGCGTAGCCCGCGGTCTGGTGGGCCAGCAGCATTACCGCCGCGGTCAGCTCAGTGACGCCGACGAACATCCGGAACCACTCGGGGTAGCGAAACCGCTCGAAGTCGGCGACGGCGTCCGGATAGCCGAACAGCTTCGGCACCGCCTTGATCAAGAACAGCAGCATCAAGAGCAAGCGCACCAGCCCGGCGGTGGTCTTGGATCCGTCGGAGACCATCCGGCACCTCATAACAGACGTACGCTTCCTTTCCCAAGGCGGCAGCGCCGCAGGCGCTTGAGGAATTCCGGTATCCTCACGACTTGCCGAGGCTTCGTTGCGCAGCCCGTTCGCAGCAGACCTCACGGAGAGGCGATCACGCGGAACATTTCTTTCCTGCTCGGATCGGATAGATTGCGGCGTCGGGTGAGGTGGCGTGGCGCGGATACGAGAGAGGAAAGCGGTTCGGAGTTGGCTGATCCTCTTGGCGGTGCTCGCCGCTTGTGAGCCGTCGGAGCCGCTGCCCGCACCGCGTCCGGAGCTGCATGAAGCCGAGCTCTTCTGCCCCGAACAATGGATCGAGAACGCCGAGCAGATTCCCGCCTGCATCGCCGCCGATATCTTTGAAGATGCGCCGCGGGCGGCGGTGATTCCGCGCGCCAAGAAACAGTGGGAGGCCGAGCTCGGCGGCGAGAACGCCGCCCGGCCCCACATCAAAGCGCGGCTCGCCGGCTGGCCGAGCCAGTTGCTCGCCGACCCGGCCGCCTTGCCGCACGAGCCGCGGCCGTTTCTGCGCCGGGTCGCGGCGGATACCTGGCGCGGCCTGCAGGCCCTCGTCGATCGCGACCACGGCCTGCCGATCGACAACGTGCACTTCGCCAATCAATCCGTCGGCGATGCCGACTTCCGCCTCGGCGATTACGCCAGTAGCACCAATCTCGGTCTCTACCTGATGGCGATCGTCGCGGCCCGCGAGCTCGAGTTCCTCGCTCCCGAGGACGCTTTGCAGCGGGCCCGGCTGCTGATCGACACCGTCCGGCAGCTCGAGACCTACAACGGCTTTCTCTTCAACTACTACGACACCACTTCGCTCGAACGCACCAGCAACTTCGTCTCCTTCATCGACTCGGCCTGGTTCACCGCCGGCTTGATGGTCGCGCGCCAGGCGCTCCCGCCGTTGCGCCCGGTGATCGACGAGCTGATCGGCCAGATCGACTACCGCTTCTTCTACGACGAAGGCGTGCGGCGGATGAGCCACGGCTACGATGTCGGCCTGCAGTCGCGCTCGCGCTATCACTACGGCGTCTTCTACACCGAAGCTCGCCTCGCCAGCCTGATTGCCATCGGCAAGGGCGACGTGCCGGCGCTGCACTGGGGGGCGATGGACCGGCACATGCCGGCGGCCTGCGGCACCACCGCGGCTTGGCCGGACTGCGCCGCGGGTTCGGCGGTGCTGGCGAGTCAGCGGCCGTACTCCGAGTGGCGCGGCATCCGTTACATTCCTTCGTGGGGCGGCAGCATGTTCGAGGCGCTGATGCCGGTGCTGGTGATCGACGAGCCGAAGCACTCGCCGGCAGCCTTGGGTGCCAACGGCGCAGCGCATGCGCAGATTCAGCGGCTCTACGCCACCGGCGAGCTGCGTTATCCGGTGTGGGGCATGTCGCCGTCGATCAATCCTGCCACCGGCCAGTACGGCGAGTTCGGCGTGGCGCTGCTCGGCAGTCGCGGTTACAACGAGTCGGTGGTCACTCCCCATGCCGCAGCCCTGGCGCTGGCGGTGGCGCCGGAGGAAGCGACCGAGAATCTGCGCCAGCTGGCGACTCGCTATCGCATCTACGGCGAGTACGGGTTCTACGATGCGGTTCGGCCCGAGAACGGGCAGGTCAGCCATTCGTACCTGACTCTCGACCAGGCCATGATTCTGATCGCGATCGCCAATCATCTCGCCGACCACGCCATTCAACGCTACTTCGAAGCCGATCCGATCGCCGCCGCGGCACTACCGCTGGTCCGCGAAGAGCACCTCTTCGACTAAGTGTCTGCCCCCTTTCCCAAACTTTCCCAAAGGGGGCGGAAATCCCCCGCGCTACGCGCTGCCCCCTACGGTGGACCACCGCTCACGGCGCGGACCGCACTCTAGCGAGTGCGGCAACATTGAGGCGAAGGGCGATGTCTTTGGCGAAGGTTGGAATCGCGAGCGACGCACCCGCTTGGGTGATCAGCTCGACTCGTTCGCCGCTGCGGGTATCGAGCCAAAAGCCCTGCCACTCGCCGCCGGCGAGACCGTCGATAACCAGGCTCGCACCTGCCACCGGCTCGGCATCGGGTGAGTGCCACAAATGTCCGGCATTCTTGATCCACGCCAGCACCGTCGTCTCGCCGCGGAGGACGAACACCTTTAGCGCACGCCGGTCGGGAGCGGTGAGGACCTTGTTCTGCAGCACCAGATTCTCGCCGGGGAAATCGACCCCTTCGACCAGCTCCGCCAGCGGCCCGAAGTGGAAGTACAGATCGAGCGGATCGATGACGTTGTCCCACCACCACGTCATGCCCGAGCCGAAAGCGCCGGCGAAGGGCGCGGCCCACAACAGGTCGTGGAAGCCGTCGCCCTCGGGGTCGGACTCGATCGTCTCTGCCGGGCCGCGGAAGTCGACGCCCGCTTCTGCGATCAGAATGGCCTTGTCATAGCGGCGCAGACGATTGATCGTCCGGGGGAATACCTGGGTGAAATCCGAGGCCGCGCCGCCGAAGGCGTAGAAGTGCACCTGCGAGAAATCGATCTCCTCTACCGCCCAGATTTCGCCGAAAGGAGAGCCGGGATTGAGAGCGTCACCTTGGCTCGCGCTGGTGGTGATCAGGTGATCGTAGGGATCGAGGCGGTCGAGCTCCTGCGCCATCTCCGAATGCCACGCCTTGAGCTCGCTCAGTGCCGGCTGATCGGCGAGGTCGACCTCGTTCCACAGCTCCCAGGCCAAAATGTTGGTAGCGTAGCCCCAGCGGGCGACGATATAGCGCAGCCGGCGTTGGACCAGCTCCTTCGCTTCGGGATCGGTAAACAGCTCGCGGGGCTGCACCAGAGGTCCGCCATTGGCCGCGTTGTACGGATTGTCGGCCCACTCGACGTTGCTCGTCAGTGAAAACGCGCCATGGTAGTGGATCGCGAGCATCACGTAGATGCCGTGCCGGCGGGCGAGCTCGATGACGTAATCGAGCTGCCAGGCGCGATCGAGTCGGGCGTCGTAGTTGCCGAGATTGGCGGAGGTCAGCGCACCGCTGCCGTCGCGGGTGGTCCATTCGAGACCGAAGGCCCAGCTCGGCATCCACAAGCGGATATAGTTGCCGCCCTGCTCGGCGAGCCGAGCGATCCAGCGGTCGTAGGCGTAGGTTCCCTCGCCGTTGTACCAACTCATGTTCTCGCCGATCGGAAAGTACGCGCTGCCGTCATCGAGCTCGAGGTAGCGCGGGTCGCGCGGGCTGATGCGCAGAAAGCCGTGGTCCTGCGGCAGTGCCGCGCCGACCTCGAGGCGGCTCCACTCGCCGAGATGCTCGCTGCCGCCGTCTTGCCAGCGCCAGCGCCACTGCCAGATCCCTGTCTCGGTCGGTGCAAAGCGAGCCCGCCACTGCATCTCCTGCGTCACCGGCGTGCGCTTCTCGAAGCCGCCGACAAGCGAGCGTTGGTAGTCGCGAGTCGCAAATGCATCGACGACGCGGGTTGCCCCGCCGGGTGTGCGCAGCTCGAGCTGCACATTCTGTCCGTCGCGATCGAACGGGTTAGGGTCATTGACCGGCTGATCGAACAGCAGCTCGACCCGCTGCCACTGAGTCGCACTCGCGGCGGGCACAGCTGCGGGCGAGTCATCGTCGCCGCAGGCGGCGAGAAGTAGGGTGAGCAGCAACCAGGCGATCGCATAGAACGGTGCCATGCCTGCCTCTTAGCACGGCTGGGGCGGGTGTAGCTGCATTCGGAAGAATGCGGCAGCTGAGAATTGTCTGTGGTGAGCTGCCGCGTTCTGCCGAACGGTGCTACACCGTCGACGGCCTGGTTGCTTTCTTTGATTCCCCTGCTCTGGTAGCCGCACGGCGTGGCGGAAGTCGACTTCGAGCGGGTCAGTAAAGTCTTCC
>DASPMH010000132.1:0-3363 GCA_035627175.1 Terriglobales bacterium
GCGCAGGTCGAGGATCGCTTGCGCCTGAATTTCGGAGAGCGGAAAGGCGACGACCATCTCCGCTTTCGCCGTCGCCGGATCGGGCGACCGCCGAATCAAGGCGATCATCGCGTCGAGATTGTCGAGCGCGACTCGCAAGCCTTCGAGGATGTGCAGCCGCTCCTGCGCCTTGCGCAGCTCGAACATCGTCCGGCGGGTGATCACCACCTTGCGATGGGCGATGAAGACCTCGAGCGCCTGCTTGAGGTTGAGCAGCTTGGGCTGGCCGTCGACGATCGCCAACATGATCACGCCGAACGACTCCTGCATCGGCGTCTGCTTGTAGAGTTGGTTCAGAACGATGTCGGGATTGGCGTCGCGCTTGAGCTCGATGACGATGCGCATGCCGAGGCGCGACGACTCATCGCGCAGGTCGGAGATGCCCTCGACTTTCTTGTCGTTGACCAGCTCCGCGATGCGCTCGACCAGGCGGGCCTTGTTCACCTGATAGGGGATCTCGGTGACGATGATCTTGGCGCGGCCGGTGCGCTCGTTCTCTTCGATCTCGACGCGGGCGCGCAGTTGCATGATGCCGCGGCCGCCCTCGTAAGCCCGGCGGATCTCGGAGCGGCCGTGGATGAAGCCGGCGGTGGGGAAATCCGGCCCCGGTATGAACTGCATCAGCTCGCGCAGGGTGAGCTGCGGGTTTTCCACCAGAGCGATCACCGCATCGAGCACCTCGCCCAGGTTGTGCGGCGGGATGTTGGTCGCCATGCCGACGGCGATGCCGGAAGAGCCGTTGACCAGCAGGTTCGGAATGCGGGCCGGCAGCACCACCGGCTCGCGCAGCGTCTCGTCGTAGTTCGGGACGAAATCGACCGTGTCTTTGTCGAGGTCGGCGAGCAGCTCGGTGGTGATCCGAGCCATGCGCACCTCGGTGTAACGCATCGCCGCGGGAGGATCGCCGTCGACCGAGCCGAAGTTGCCCTGGCCGTCGACCAGCGGATGGCGCATCGAGAAATCCTGCGCCATGCGGACGATGGTGTCGTAGACCGCGACGTCGCCGTGGGGGTGGTACTTACCGATGACGTCGCCGACTACGCGTGCCGATTTCTTGTAGGCGCGATTCCATTCGTTGCCGAGGTCGTACATCGCGTAAAGCACGCGATGGTGCACCGGCTTGAGGCCGTCGCGGGCATCGGGCAGAGCCCGGCCGATGATGACCGACATCGCGTAGTCCATGTAGGACTGGCGAACTTCGTCTTCGATATTTACCGGGATGGCCCGATTCGGGTTTTCCATGTGGTCACTCAGAGTGTGTCACCACGAAGGGCACGAAGGGCACGAAGTGGAGATCTATTCCTTTCTTCGTGATCTTCGTGTGCTTCGTGGTGACGAAATCAGATATCGAGGTTGCGCACGTTGAGTGCGTTGTCTTGGATGAACTTGCGGCGCGGTTCGACCTCGTCGCCCATCAGCGTCGAGAAGATCAGATCGGCTTCGACGGCATCTTCGATCTTCACCTGCAGCATGGTGCGGCAGCTGGGGTCCATCGTCGTCTCCCAGAGCTGCTCCGGGTTCATTTCGCCGAGACCTTTGTAGCGCTGGATGTCGATGCCCTTGCGGGCATCGCCGACGATCTGGCCGACGACTTCCTGCAGCGTCGCCTTCTCGATGCGCTCCTTGCCCGACTCGATGGTGTACGGCGCACTGCCGACGCCATGCAGCTCGGTGGTCATGCGGCGGATCTCGAGAAATTCCGGAGTGCTGCAGAACGACCGGTCGACGATCGTCTCTTGGCTGCTGCCGTTGAGACGGGTGCGGATCGCCAGACGGAGGCAGCCGTGCTCTTCGTCCTCGCCGAGATGGAAGCTGAACGGTTGAAGATCGGGAGCCGTTTGTTCCAGGCGGGCGATGGCATCGCGCGCGATCGCCTCGAGCACCTCGCGGTTGCCGAGGGTGTCGCTTTGCAAACGGTCGTTGGCGAGCAGCGCTTCGATGACGCGGCGATTGCGCCGCGAGCGCTCGACGATGTCGAGCATCCGCTCGAGGTGCATCACCTTCTTGACGACATTGCGCAGAGGCAGACCGGTCAGAGTGACCTCGGTGCTCGCCGAGTGCAGGGTGACGTCCTCGGTGCCGAGCTCGATCAGGTAGTCATCGAGCGCGGTATCGTCCTTGAGATAGCGGCCGCTCTTGCCCTTCTTGACGCGGTACAGGGGCGGCTGAGCGATGAAGATGTGGCCTTGCTCCACCAGCTCGTGAAACTGTCGATAGAACAGAGTCAGCAGCAGCGTGCGGATGTGCGAGCCGTCGACGTCGGCGTCGGTCATGATGACGATAGTGTGGTAGCGCAGCTTGGAGAGGTCGCGGTCCTGCGGCTCCTTGCCGATGCCGGTGCCGAGGGCGGTCACCAGCAGGCGGATCTCCTGCGAGGACAGCATCTTGTCGAAGCGTGCCTTCTCGACGTTGAGGATCTTGCCGCGCAACGGCAGCACCGCCTGATTGCGGCGATCGCGACCCTGCTTCGCCGAGCCGCCGGCGGAATCGCCCTCGACCAGATACAGCTCGGACTTGCTCGGATCGCGTTCCTGGCAATCGGCGAGCTTGCCCGGCAGCGAGCCCGAGTCGAGCGCGCCTTTGCGGCGGGCGAGGTCTTTCGCCTTGCGGGTTGCCTCGCGGACGCGGGCCGCGTCGATGCTCTTGAGAGCGATGCGCTTGGCATCGGCGGGATGCTCTTCGAGGTACTCGGCGAGCTTTTCATTGACCATGGTCTCGACGAAACCTTTGACCTCGCTGTTGCCGAGCTTGGTCTTGGTCTGGCCTTCGAACTGGGGCTCGGGGACTTTGACGCTGATGACGCAGGTCAGCCCCTCGCGGACGTCCTCGCCCTGCAGCGAGTCGCCCTCTTTCTTGAGCAGATTGTGAGCGCCGCTGTAGGCGTTGACGGTGCGGGTCAGTGCCGCTTTGAACCCGCTCAGGTGGGTGCCGCCTTCGATGGTGTTGATGTTGTTGGCGAACGAAAAAATGCTCTCGACGTAGCCCTCGTTCCACTGCATCGCCACTTCGATGCCGACGCCATCGCGTTCGCCGTTGAGATAGACGACGTCCTGATGGATCGGTGTCTTGGTGCGGTTGAGATGGCGGACGAACTCTTCGATGCCGCCCTCGTAGAGGAACTCGTGACTCTTCTGGGTACGCTGGTCTTCGATGAAGATGCGCACGCCGCGGTTGAGGAAGGCGAGCTCACGCAGCCGCTGGGACAGGATGTCGAAGCTGAAGTCGGTGGTCTCGAAAATCAGCGGATCGGGCTTGAAGCGAACCAGGGTGCCGCGCTGTTGGGTGGTACCGACTTCGACCAGCGGGGCAAGCGGCTTGCCGCGG
>DASPMH010000133.1:0-4311 GCA_035627175.1 Terriglobales bacterium
GGCGTCACCGCTACTCGGGAGTACAGCGGTGCTGAGCGCCGTCATCGGCTGAACCGCCTGTACGTCGCACCTGCGCCGGGAGGAGCGAGCCTGCCGGCTTGTGCGGCCGGCGCGCTGTTGGTCGATCTGAGCTACGCCGAGTACCATGCCAACGGTTTGCTGCGGCGTATCGGTGATGCCAACAGCGGCTGCGTCGCACTTTCCAGCGCCGGCTCGTTTTCGTACGACGGCTTGGGGCGATTGACCGAGGTGTCCGGCAATGCCGCGCTCGCCGGAACCTTCGCTTACGACCTACTCGGCAATCTCACTCGCAAAGACGGCAGACGACTAGCTTACTCGACCAGCCGCCCCCACACCTTGAGCAGCATCGACGGTGCTGCCGTAAGCCACGACCGCAACGGCAATCGCGTCGCCAAGCCAGGCGCCAGCTATCGCTTCGCTCCCGAGGATCGTCTGGAATCGATCAACGACGGCGCTGTGGCGTTCGCCTACGACTACAGTGGCCGCCTAGTACTGCGTCACACGCCCGCCGGCACGACGCGCTACTTCGACCAGCTCGCCGAGTATCGTGTGCAAGCCGCGAGCGGGATTCTCACCAAGCACTACTTCGCCGGCAATCAGCGCATCGCCTCGCGAGAGTCGCGCTGGACACCGCAAATCGAGCTCGCCTCGGCAAATCCATGGCTCACCATCGCCGGTCTCTCGGGCCCGGCGCCGCGCTTGTTGGTGCTGGTGCGCGACGGTTGGAGCAAGCGGATCGGGCTTGCCGCAGGCGCGGCGTTTTTCGCCGTACTGTTGCTGCCGCAGCGCCGCCGCCGGCGGCGCTGCGCCGGCATCCGCCTGCGCCGGCGCGATGTCACCGCGGTGCTGTTGCTGTTCCTCTGGAGCAGTCTGCCCTTGCCGGTCGAGCTCCGGCCGCTGTCGCAGCGACCGGCGTACGCCGGCGGACAAGGCCCGGTCGGGCCGCCGCCGGCATCGCCTGCGCCACCGGCACTACGCCTGCTCCACTACCATCCCGATCATCTCGGCTCGACTCAGCTGATCACCGACGGGCAAGGCCAGGTTGTCCAGCATATCCGCTATCGCCCGTATGGGGAGGTACGCGGACGCTGGGACAGCCAGCTCCGCTCCGCCAGCGATAGTCATCGCTTCGAATTCGCCGGCTACGAAAATGACGCGGGCAGCGGTTTACAGAATGCCGGCGCGCGCTTCTACGATCCTGCCCTCGGCTCCTTTCTGACGCATGATCCGGCGCGCCAGTTCCCGAGCCCCTACAGTTACGGCGGCGGCGATCCGCTCAATTGGAGCGACCCCGATGGCCGCGAATTCCTCTCGGCGATCGTCGCGGTTGCCGTTGCCGCCGTCGCCGCGGCCGCGATCAACAGCGTGGTTGCGGCGGCGCAAGGGGCGCCGTTGTCGCAGATCGGCAGAGCGGCAGCGGTCGGTGCGATCACTGCTGCGGCAAGTGTCGGGCTCGGTATCGTCTTCGCCGGCGTCAACATCGGCGTCTCAGCGGCGGCCGGCACATTGCCGGCGACCTTCGGCGGCGTGCAGGGGGCGGCGCAGGCGCTCGCCGAGGTCGCCACCCGCTCGGCGGCGGCGAGCGTCGCTTCGAACCTTGTCGGCCAGGCTGCCTCTGCGCTGGGAGCCCCGCGCGGCGCTGTGATAGCGTCGACGGTGATTGCAGGATACTTGGCGGCGCACGGTTACGACTCGATGTTCCTCGACTCGCACGGAAAACTCGCCTCGCTCGACGGGAAGGGCATCTTCCGCTCGGCCAGCTCGACTCCGCGGCACCAGGGGCAGACTGCGGGTGCGGCAAGCCACGTCTTCTCCGATCCGGGCGACATCGCCCTACTGGCACGAGAGAACCATCTGCAGGACGGACACGGCGTGCTCAACGCACGCATGCTCAACAACCAGACTCACTTCGGCTCACTGGCGCGGCAGACCGCTGCCGAGCTCAAACGGGTCGCGGTGTTGCTACGAGACAGCGGCGCGCCGCGCGCCGAATACATCGCGACCCTCGGCCGCGCCTCGCATTACGTCCAGGACCAGTTCGCGCTCGGCCACATCTTCCCCGGAACCCATTTGCTCGGCGGCCCGTGGGGCGCCGTCCCACGATTCCTGATTCATCAAACGTTCGGAGGCGAAGCGACCTTCGTGCAGGGGCAGTTCAATGCGACACTGGATCTCTTCCGCCAAGTCGGCACCGGCAGCAGCACCTAGTCTCGCGGCGCTGGCGCTGATCGCTGCCGCGATCGGCGCCAGCGGCTGCGTTCGGCTGGGCATGTACGACCTTCACCCCGCAGCGGCGTACTGGGTCGACAACAGCGAGAGCAATGCGCCGCACACCGGCGAGTTCGATTTCAACAGCGTCTCGATCAGCCCCGACGGTGCGGCGTGGATTGCCGGCGACAAGTTCATCCTGCGGGCGCACGGCGATCAGCTCGAGGTGACGTTCGCCAATCTCGGCAGTCACCGCGTCCAGACGTTGCGTAGTATCGCCGCTCGCGGCGACGCGGTGTGGGTCGGCGGTTCGCGCAGCTGGGAGCGCTCCAAGGCGGTGGTGTGGCGGCGTCAGGCCGGCGGCGAATGGACCCCGGCGCTCGCGGGGCTCGAGACTGACGATCGTACCGTTTACGACCTCGACTTCTCCCCCGGCGGGGAGGGGGTCGCGGTGCTGTTTCACCACGCCAATGCCGCCAGCGAGCTGGCAGTGTTCGACGGTGCGCAGTGGCGTCCGATCGCGGTGCCACATCATCCCAGAAAAGGGGCGCACGTGTGCCAGCGCGACGATGGCGCGACCTTCCTCGGCCTCGTCGCGAGCCCGGAGGCGGCGATCTATCGCCTGGTCGATTCGGCGTGGGTCGCGGAAGCGTTGCCGCTCGCGCTGCCGGCGGCGGCGGAAGGGGAGCTGATCGTGCCGCGCCTGAGCTGCTTTGCCGACGGCACCGTCCTGGCGAGTGTCGCGCTACGCCGCGGCAGCGATGTCGATCCGGAGCGATGGTGGCTGTTCCGCCGTCAGGGCGACAGCTGGCAGGAGGTGCCGTTCCCCGCCGAGTACCACCGCGGCGGCGCCTTCATCACCGGGGGCGTGGGCAGCGATGACTTCTGGGTCGCGGGCAGCTGCGCCGGCTGTGATCCGTCGCTGCTGCACTTCACTGCCGGCCAGTGGCACTCGGTCGAGCCGCCGGCACTCCCCGGCGGTCGCCGCCGCGGCTATCTCCTCAAGGAGATCGCCTTTCACTCGGCCAACGACGGTTGGGCGATCGGCGACGAAGTGGTTGGTCCGAATCTCAACCGCGGCGTGATCTTCCACTACCGCGATGGTGTGTGGAGCTACCGCCCTTGGAACTGGCGCTTCTGGAACCAGCCTCTATGGGGCCTGCTCGGCGATTGAGCCGGACCACCTCCGGTAAACTTTCTTCTCCGACATGACGCCAGGTGGTATCTCGCTGTCTGTGGAATCCGTGCGTCGCCGAGCGACCTACGCGGCTGGCAGCTGGCTGACCAGTGCGTCCCAGTCGATGGTGACGCCGGGCAACACTGCGATCGCGGTGACACCGCTGAGCTCTTGCACCAGTGCGGGTCGGAACCTTCCCGCGTCGAGACGGTAGATGGTCACGATGCGGTCGATCGGGTGCACCAGCCAATACTCGCGCACGCCGGCACGCTCGTAGAGAGACCGCTTGAGCACGTGATCGTGGCCGGCCGTCGCGGGGGACAGCACCTCGACCACCATGTCCGGTGCGCCGCGGACGCCACGGTGGTCTAGCCGCGCCGGGTC
The DNA here is from genome assembly GCA_035627175.1 of Terriglobales bacterium. GTDB lineage: Bacteria > Desulfobacterota > Binatia > HRBIN30 > HRBIN30 > DASPMH01. The sequence continues at coordinate 3,791 of DASPMH010000133.1, forward strand.
ACACACCACCAGCACATCAGGCTGTACGACGGAATCGACTTGATCGTCGGCTTCATCGCCCTTCGGCAGACGAACATCGACGGGTGCGATCAGCGCTACGCAATCATGGCGTTCTAGCGCGCGACGCAATTGGAAGTAGATCTCGCCCGCAACCCTTTGATGAATTAAATCCGGCGCGGGCGCCATCAAGTAGGCTACGCCATCTACGAGCTCGTAGCGCCTATCCTCCGGCCAAGCGAGGTAGTCACCGTAGCAATGCAGGCGATCGTCGCGGCGAGCCAAGGACATGCGGCGGCAGCTTAGCAACGCCTTCCGCCAGCTGCCACACCCTCAGCCCAGCGACACTGCCGACACAAGTGCGCCGCCGCGGATCGTGGCCTCGGTCGTCCGTTCCCTCGCTGGCACCATCGACGTCGACAGTTCGCACCAGGCGGGAACCACGTTCCGGATCCGGGTTCCGACCGACGGCTCGAGGGTCTAGCGGCCGAGCTTGAGCAGTAGGTTGAAGACCCGCGAATGGC
>DASPMH010000134.1:0-6231 GCA_035627175.1 Terriglobales bacterium
CGCAGGTATTCGCGGACCTCGTCGCGCAAACCCATCTCGAGCAGCGCCATCGAAGTGAGCGCGCCGTCGCGGATCCATGAGCGCGAGTACGTCCGCGAGCCGGGCTGAATCGCCGCCTCGTCGCGATTGATCAGGATGTAAGCGACGGTGCTGCGCATCAGGCGGACGATCTCCGGATGGCGGGAGATCTCGATGCCGATCCCGTCGAGCTGCGCGCTCCAGGTACGGCGGGCCTGCTCGAGCGCCTCGCTCGGGTCATCTTCGAACGGACTACCGACGTACCAGGGCACGGCGATGTCGATGGTGGTGCTCTCGCCGCCATCGAGCTCGAGTCCGTACTCGATTACTCCGGTCGTAAAGCCCATGCCGCCCTGGGCGTGCGGCTGCGGCGGCACCTGGCCCTGCCCAACGAAGTCGAGCAGACCGCCTTCCTCCAGCGGCGCGGCGCCGAAGCGTGTCGGTGGGGTGCGTAGCTCGATGCGCTGCGGCGGTGTCTCCGGCGTGGTGCGCACCAAGACCGTGCTGCCGATCCGCTCGATGCCCCAGATCGGTGTCGCGCCGGTGGCGGTGTCGAGCGACTGCCACGGCGGATTGACCTGAAACGGACGTATCGCGAGGTAGAGGTTGGCGCGTTTGGCGATGCCGCCGGTGTTGGTGACGCGGTAGCGCACGTACAGCGTCGAGGCGCCGCGCCCGCCCGCCGCGACCGGCTGGATCTCCAGCCGCAATGACGCGCTCTCCCAGGTGACGGCTGGGATCGGCAAGTAGCCGTCGAGCAGTGTCTGAGTGGTGGTGACATCGTTCCAAGTCAGAATGTGACCGTCGACGTAGAGCATCGGCTCGATCGAGAACGATTGGGCGTCGACCTCGATCATGCCTTCTTCGTTGATCAGCGCTTCCTTGCGATCGCCACTGACACCGGCGACCGTCCAGTAGGTTTGCCGCTCGCTGAGGTACTTCGGGTAGGCGCCGAGGCGGGCATCTCCCGCCATGGTGGTGAAGAAGCTGTTGATGCTCTCCGAGAAGCTGTACGGCTGGAGCGCGATCTCGCGGATGCCGTAGCCGGCGCCGCTCCGGCTCGTCAGCAAATCGAGGCGCAGATAGCGCGAGGCCGTGCTCGGCAGGTAGACGTAACTGCGCCGCCCGCGGCTCTGCGTCGTCGAGAATACCGCGCGCCACTGGCCCGGCTCGTCGGCAACCGAGATGGCGAAGGAGGTCGGATAATGCTGAGCATCCCAGTCGATGATCAGTCCCCCGTACAGACGGCGCTCGGTGAGATCGATTTCCAGCCATTGCCGCTCGGGGCTCGCGGCATCGCTGTGCCAGACCGTCTCGAGCTGGCGGTCGAACATTGCCGTCGCCTCGGGCCCGAGCGGCACTGAGCCGCTGACCCGCGGCGGCCAGGGCAGCTGCGCGTCGGGCGGATGACGTTGAAACGACAGCTCGTCGATCCATACTGAGCCGGCGCCGCCTTTGTTGGCCTTGATGGTGATCTCGAGGTAGCCGACCTGGCGCGGCGGCCCGGGGTTCGGGCCCCAGGCGAAACGGATCTGGCTCTGCCAGATCTCGCGCACCTGCCATTCCGGCTCGAGCACGACGGCGCGATCGTTGCGCCACCAGACGTTGCGGCCGGTGGGATCGAGCAGCTTGAACTCGAGGTTGTTGGCGGGTCCGCTGCCGCGGATGTGGTAGCGGAAGCTGTAGTTCTCGGGCAGCTGCAGCGCGATCTTCTTCTTGACGTTGACGTAGCCGCCGGTGGCGTGGAAGTTGAAGTCGAGCCGCAGGCCCTTGCCCGCGAAGCCGGTGTCGGAGTCGATCTCGATCTCGGCGCCTTCCGAGGCGAGCGCTTCCCAGCGTGAGATGTCCTCGAAGGAATCGAGCAAGCGCGCCTGCGCCGCCGAGGCGAGTACCAGCAGAGCGGTCGTCGCAATGATGGCTACCGGTCTGAGCCTGAAATCCAAGCTGATTCTCCCTTATCCCTTGAGGGCGCCGCTGGTCAGGCCGGCGATGTAGTACTTCTGCAAGGCGACGAACAGCACGACCACCGGCAGCACCGTCACTACCGCGCCCGCCATCATCAGCTCGGTATCCTGGACGTGCTCGCCGACCAACGCCGCCAGCGCTACCGGCAGCGTCTGCTTGTCGCTGTCGGTCAGTATGATCAATGGCCAGAGGAAGTCGTTCCACGCGCCGAGGAAGGTGAAGATCGCCAGCGTCACCAGAATCGGCCGCGACAAAGGCAAGACGATCGAGCGATAGATCTGCAGCTCGCCGGCACCGTCGATGCGTGCGGCATCGAGGACGGTGTCGGGGATCGATTCGGCGTACTGCCGAATCAGAAAGATGCCGAAGATGCTCGCCAGACCGGGTACGATCACTCCCCAGTAGCTATTGATCAGGCCGAGCTCGCGCAGCAGCAGAAACAGCGGCAGCATCGCTACCTGCCCCGGGATCGCCATCGCCGCCAACAGCAGGCGGAAGAGCGGCTCGCGGCCGCGAAAATCGAGCTTGGCGAAGGCGTAGCCGGCCATCGAGTTGATCAGCAGCGAGATCGCGGTGATCGCCGCGGCGAGCCCAGCGCTGTTGAGCAGGGTACGGCCGAGGTCGAGGCGCAGAAACAAGGCGCGGTAGTGCTCGAGAGTCACTGTGCTCGGCAACAGCCGCGGCGGCAGCGTCGTCGCTTCGCCCGCCGGCATCAGTGAGGCGGAGATCATCCAGAGCAGCGGCAGCAGCGTTGCCGCGGCGCCGAGGGCGAGCAGGGTGTGGAGGATGGCCGCGACGCTGGCGTGGCCCTTGGCCGACGCTGTAGCGTCGGCTCTCCGAGCCGACTGGGTAAGCTGCGGGTCGCGCCGGGGCGTCCCCGTCTGCGTGAGCCCCGGAGTCGGCGCGCTCGGAGCGCGCGCGCTACAGCGCTCAGGCTCGAGCGGCTTCATGCAATCTGCGGAGCAGCATCAGCGCGGCGCTACCGACCAGGATGATGGCGAACAGGATGAAGGCCAGGGCGGCGGCGGTGCCGAGGTTCCACCAGCGGAAGCCCTCTTCGTACATCAGCAGCACCATGCTGAGAGTGCGGTCGGAGGGGCCGCCCTGGGTCATGACGTAGGGCTCGGCGAACAGCTGCAGGTGACCGATCAGGGTGATGATGCCGACGAAGACGAAGGTCGGGATCAGGCTCGGCACGGTGATGTGGCGCAGCTGATGCCACGCTCGCGCTCCGTCGATCGCCGCGGCTTCGTAGAGGTGCCCGGGGATACTCTGCAGGCCGGCGAGAAAAATCACCATGTTGAAGCCGAAGCTCTTCCACACGGCCATCAGAATGATCGCCGGCATCGCCCAGTGCGGGTCGCCGAGCCAGTCGATCGGGCCGAGCCCGATGGCGGCGAGGCCGTAATTGAGCAGCCCGTAGCGCGGGTGGTAGAGCGCGCGCCAGACCACCGCGACGGCGACCAGGGTAGTGACTACCGGCACGAAGAACACCGTGCGAAACAAGCCACGCCAGCGGGTCGCGCCGGCGTCGAGTAGCAGCGCCGCGGCGAGCGACAAAGCGATCGACAAGGGTCCGGCGACGGCGGCGAAGTAGAAGGTATTGAGCAAGGCTTGCCAAAAACGCGGTTCGTCGAGCAGGCGGCGGTAGTTGCGCAGGCCGACCCAGCGCAGCGCCTCACGATCGGCGAGAGCATAGATGTCGAAGTCGGTCAGGCTCAGCACGAACCCGGCTGCGACGGGCAGCACGAAGAACAGCGAGATCGCCACCAGCGCAGGGGCGACGAAGGCGTAGGCAGCGGTGCGCTTGGGCATCGGCGCATTCTAGCGCGGCATCGGCTCCGGGCTAAATCCGCCCCGCTCTACCAGGGCGCGGCGCTTCTCCAGGATCGCGTCGACGTCGGCATCGAGATTGGCCAAGGTCTCCTCGATCGACCGGCCGCGCACTGCGCTCTCGGTGTGTTGCATGATCTTGGCGGCAATTCGTTCCCATTCCGGAATCTTCGGTGTGCTGCGCACGTGCTCGAGCTGCCGCCAGAAGGCGCCGGCGCGCGGGTCCTCCTTCAGTCCAGCCGCGTGCCAGGCGCTCTGGCGCGCCGGCAGATCGCCGGTCAGCCGGTAGAGCTCGATCTGTGGTTCGGTGCCGGCGAGGAACTCGATCAACTTCCAAGCGAGGTCGCGCTTCGACGAGGTCGCGCCGATTGCCAGGCTGGCGCCGCCGGCGACGGACGTGCCCGGCGCCTCGCCGTTCGGGCTGGGCAGTGGCGCTACGGCCCAGGCGTCCTGCAGCTCGGCGGGCAGACGACGGCGCAGCTCGCCGAGGTTCCACGGGCCGCTGATGAAAAAGGCGAAGCGGCCGGCGGCAAACTCCTGGTAGAGATTGGCGAGCTGCGCTTCCCCCGCGCTCGGGGCGAGACCGCTGCGAAACAGGTCGACATAGAAGGTCAGCGCGCGGCGGAAGGCCTCACCGCGGAAATTGCCGTGCAACAGCTCGGGGCCGAGCAGATCGCCTCCTTGCAGCGCCAGCGCCACCAGCGGCTGCCACTCGGACAGCGGCAGCAGGACGGCATAGCGGCCGGGAGCAAGGCCGGCGATGCGTTCCATCGCGGCTCGCCACTCTTGCCAACTGCGCGGCACGGGCAGGCCGGCCGCGGCAAGGAGGTCGCGCCGGTAGAAGAGCAGGCGAGTGTCGACGTACCAGGGCAGCGCGTAGGTGTGGCCGTCGAGGACGTTGGTATCGAGGATGCCAGGAAAGAAGTCGCCGGCAGCGACCGTGGTCGAGCCGGCAAGCTCGGCATCGATCGGCGCGATCGCGCCGATGGTGGCGAGCTCCGGGACCCAGGTGTTGCCGAGCTGGAAGACGTCGGGCATCGACTTGCCGACGAAGGCAGTCAACAGCTTTTCGTGCGCCGCGCTCCAAGGGAGGGTTTGTACCTCGACTCGGACTCCGGGTTGGGTGCGCTCGAACTGCGGCACGAGCTGTTGCACCACCTCGCCTTCGCGGCCCATGCCCCAGAAGCGGAGGACCTGCTCGTCCTCGCTCGGCCGACAGCCGCTTAGGAGGGCTAGGATCGAAGTTGCGACGAGAGCGAGGGCGGTGGCGCCGAACGCCCCCTCTCTAGCCCTCCCCCGCGCGCCAAAAATGCGCGCGGGGGAGGGGACACTTCCCGCAAGCCTCAAGCCCCCGAGCCTTCAAGGCTCACTTCTTAGCCAGCTCGGCGTCGATGACTTCCTTGAACTTCTCGTAGGGCTGAGCCCCGGAGAGCATGCGGCCGTTGATGAAGAAGGCGGGCGTGCCGGCTACGCCGGCGGCGGCGCCGTCTTCGACGTCCTTCTGGATGGCGGCCTTGTATTGGCCGGAGGCGAGACAGGCGTCGAACTTGGCGGTGTCGAGGCCGAGATCCTTGGCGATGGTTTTCAGGCTCGGCTCGGAAAGGTCCTGGGTCGCGAACAGCTTGGAGTGATACTCCCAGAACTTGTTCTGCGCCTCGGCGCAGTGCGCCGCCTCGGCGGCCTTCTCGGCGTGCTGGTGAAAATCGAGGGGGAAGTCGCGGTGTACGAAGCTGACCTTGTCGCCGTACTCCTTGAGCACCTGCTCGACGGTCGGCTCGGCGCGCTTGCAGAAGGGGCACTCGTAGTCGGACCACGAGATGATCTGCACCGGAGCGTTCTTGCCGCCGCGAGCGGCGCGGCCGCCGGCGCTGACTTCGACCTTGGGTGCCTCGAGCGCGATCTTGACCGGGTACTTCTTCTTCAGCCCGTCGATGTATTCTTGGCGCACTGTCACGGCTTGCTGGCGCTTCATATACTCGACCAGCTGGCTCTGCACCTGCTCGTAGGTGCCCTGGATTTCGTCCTTGTGCTCTTCGTAGAGAGCGCGCGCTTCGGCGTCGGTCGGCGCCTTGACCTTGGCTTCGATCTCGGTCTTCTGCAGCTCGTCGACCGAGACGCCGCGCGCCTTCGCCTCCTGCGCCAGCAGCTCTTCCTCGACCATCGCGTCGAGGCCTTCGCTCAACGCCTCGAAGCGCTGGCTTTCGATCTCGACCAACTTCGGGCGGATGCGTTTCTCCAGCTCGGCACGCGAGATGGTGCGATTGCCGACGGTGGCGACGGAATCGGCGGCCGCAACCGGGCCGGCGAGTAGCGCCAGCGCCGCCAGAAAAACGATGCACTTTGACATGAGAGGTCCTTTCGCTGAGAGATTGGCGGAGCCTACGGTTTGTACCGCACGGGGTCAACGCAGCCGGG
>DASPMH010000135.1:0-3346 GCA_035627175.1 Terriglobales bacterium
GCGCCGAGCACGTCGGGCCCCGAGGCGACCAAGCCGAAGATCGGGCTGAGATTGGTACGCGTCGCCCGCAGCAGCTTCAGCCGATCTTCCTTGGCCCGCGAGAAGGTCCGCTCGTGGGGCCGCACCCTACCCGTGCTGAACGGCTCGAGCTTGACGGTAGCGAGGATGCCACGCCGCTCCTTCGCACTGCCGTCGGGCAAGCGGAAGTTCTCGACGTAGTAGGCGATCGCCGGCTCTCCATCGCGCTGCAGCACCCCCTCGCTTTGCCACTCGGCGAGGTGCTGTGCCGCGGAGGCGTAGCGATCTTCTTCCCGACCGAGCTCGAGACGGATGACGTTGTGCGGGTCGCGGTCGTAGAGGCGATCGCGGTGGGCGTCGCTGATCACGTCGTAGGGCGGCGCGACGACCTGGCTCAGATCGCCGACTACCTCGGAGTTGTACCGCAACGGTCGGAAGGGACGCAGCATCACCATGAGTCGTCTTGCTCGCTTTCAGTTCTCGATCAGGTCGGCGCTGGCGATCGCGCCGGCACGCAGCACCCGCACCTGGTTGTCGTCGCACAAGACGACGGTCGACGCCGGCTCGCCCGGCAAGATTCCGCCGTCGACATAGACATCGACGCGCTCTCCAAAATAAGCCCGCGCCTCGGCGAGCGCTGCCGCCGGTGCTGCCCCTGCCGGATTGGCGCTGGTGGTGGTGATCGGCCGGCCGGCGCGGCGCACCAGCTCGGTCGCCGCGGCGCAGCTGGAGAGGCGCATGCCGATGCGGCCGCTGCCGCCGGTCAGCTCCGGGGAGATCTCCGGGCGAGCCGGCAACAACAGGGTCAACGCACCAGGCCAGAAGCGCTGCATCAACCTCTGCGCGACAGGCGGGATCTCGGTCGCCAGCTGGTTCACCATCGCCTCGTCGCTGATCAACACTGAGATCGGCTTACCCGGTTCGCGTCCTTTGACGCGGATCAGCCGCGCTAGGGCTGCTGCCGAAGTAGCGTCGACGCCGAGCCCGTACAAAGTCTCGGTCGGGTACACCACTACCCCTCCCGCGCGGATCGCGGCGACGGCGGCGTCGAGCTGAGCTTCAGGATGGGCGGCGCTGTTGCTGCAATCGGGCATTCTTTTCGTCGACCTGGCGGGCAAGATCGGCCTTGAAGTCGCTGAGCTTAGCCGCCAGTGCGGCATCGGCGACGGCGAGGATCTGGACCGCCAGGATCGCTGCATTCTCCGCGCCCGCTTTGCCTACCGCCAGAGTGCCGACCGGCACGCCCGGCGGCATCTGTACCGTCGACAGCAGCGCATCGATGCCGCGCAAGCTGCCGGATTCGAGCGGCACGCCGAGCACCGGCAAGGTGGTGTGCGCCGCGACCACGCCGGCGAGATGCGCCGCCACTCCCGCACCGGCGATGACGACCTTCAGGCCGCGCTCGCGGGCAGTGCGGGCGTACTCGGCAGTGCGGTCGGGCGCGCGATGCGCGGAGGTGACCATCACCTCGTAGGGAACTCCAAATCTGTCGAGGCGTGCCGCCGCAGTCGACATCACCTCCCAGTCGCTATCGCTGCCCATCAAGATTCCGACGATCGCGCTCACGAGATCCTCCACGTCCTTGTTTTCAGTGATTGGCAGACATCGCCCGATGACCGATGTCGCGCCGGTAGTGCATACCCTTCCAGCGAATCTGCTCGGTGGCGCGATAGGCCTCGGCCACCGCGCCGCGAATCGAGCTGCCGAGCGCGGTCACACCGAGGACTCGCCCACCGTTGGTGACGATCTGCCCGTCGCGGCTCGCGGTGCCGGCATGGAACACCACGCCGTTGCGCCATTGCTCGAGACTTTCGAGCCCGGCGATCGCCGAGCCCTTGTCGTAATTGCCGGGATAGCCATCCGCCGCGAGCACCACGCACACGGCGGCGCGCTCGTCCCACTCCACCTTGGTCTGCGCCAGCCGTCCGTCGATGCAACAGTCCATCAAATCGACCAGATCGCTGCGCAGGCGTAACATCAGCGGCTGGCACTCGGGATCGCCGAAGCGAGCATTGAACTCGAGCACCTTCGGGCCGCTGGCGGTGATCATCAGGCCGGCGTAGAGCACGCCGCGGTAGTCGATCTTGGCGTCGAGGAACGCCCCGACCATCGGCTCCATGATCTCGCGCATGATGCGCTGATGCAGCTCGGCAGTGACGATCGGCGCCGGCGAATAGGCCCCCATACCACCGGTGTTGGGTCCCTTGTCGTCGTCGTACGCGCGCTTGTGATCTTGCGACGTCGCCAGCGGCAATACCGTGCGGCCATCGGTCAGGGCGATGAACGACACCTCTTCGCCTTCGAGAAACTCCTCGATGACGATGCGCTGCCCGGCGTCGCCGAAGATGCGCACCCGCATGATCTCGTCGACGGCGTCCTGCGCCTCCTTGCGGGTGTGGCAGATGAAGACGCCTTTGCCCGCCGCGAGCCCGTCGGCCTTCACCACCACCGGCGGGCCGACCTCATCGATGTAGCGCTGCGCCTCGTCGGCGTCGTCGAAGCTGCTGAAGAACCCGCTCGGGATGTGATGCTTGCGCAGCAGCTCCTTGGTGAAGACCTTGCTGCCTTCGAGTTGCGCGGCGGTGCGATTGGGCCCGAAGATCCGCAAGCCGGCCCGCTCGAACTCGTCGACGATGCCGAGCGTCAGCGGCAACTCCGGCCCGACGACGGTCAGATCGATGCGCTGCTCGCGGGCATACTCGAGCAGCCGGTCGAGGTCGTCTGCCGCAATCGGCACCAGCTCGGCGTGCTTGGCAATACCGGCATTGCCGGGGGCGCAGTAGATCCGCTCGACTCGCGGCGATTGACTCAGCTTCCAGGCGAGACTGTGCTCACGCCCCCCACTTCCGATGACCAGTACACGCATGTTCCGCTTACTCTCGAAAAAGGCGACTCAATGGCGGAAGTGGCGGACGCCGGTGAAGACCATCGCCAGCCCAAGCTGATTGGCGGCGGCGATCACTTCCTCGTCACGAACGCTGCCGCCGGGTTGAACGATCGCCGTCGCACCCGCCTCGGCGGCGATTTGCACGCCGTCGGGGAACGGAAAGAACGCATCGCTCGCCAACACCGAGCCTTGTAGCGAGACGCCGACGCGGCCGGCCTTCTCGCGCGCCGCATGCACCGGATCGACCCGCGAGGTCGCGCCGCCGCCGAGAGCGAGTGTGGCGTGGTCGTTGACGAAGGCGATCGCGTTCGACTTGACGTGCTTGACCACCTTCAAGCCAAACTGCAGGCCAGCGTATTCGGCGTCGGTCGGGGCACGTTCGGTGACCACCTTGGCGGCGCGAACATGCTCGACGGTGCGATCGCTGTCCTGCACCAGCAA
>DASPMH010000136.1:0-3117 GCA_035627175.1 Terriglobales bacterium
CTGCGCGCCGAGCTCGACCCGCGCCACGTCGCGCAGCCGGGTCACCCGGGTGCCCTCCGACTTGACCACGATGTCTTCGAACTGTGCCACCTCGGTCAGCCGGCCGAGAGTGTTGACCGTCAGCTGGAAATCCTGGGTCGAGGGCGCCGGCGGCTGTCCCAACTGACCCGCAGCGACCTGGATGTTCTGCTCGCGGATCGCCGACACCACATCGCTAGTGGTCAGGTTGACGGCTTTGAGCCGCTGCGGATCGAGCCACACCCGCATGCTGTACTGCCCGGCACCGATCACCGTGACGTCGCCGACGCCGGGGATGCGGCTGAGCTCGTCGCGCACGCGCAGGAAGGCAAAGTTCGACAGATACAGACTGTCGAAGCGCTGATCGGGCGAGGTCAAGACGACGAACAGGATGATGTTGGTCGATTGCTTGCGGGTGGTGACGCCCTGGCGCTGCACCTCCTCGGGAAGAAAGCGCTGAGCGATGGCGACGCGGTTCTGCACCAGCACCTGGGCGATATCGAGATCGGTGCCGACGTCGAAGGTGACGGTCAGCCGGTAGGAGCCGTCGCTGCCGCTGGTCGACGACATGTAGAGCATGTTCTCGACGCCGTTGACCTGCTCTTCGATCGGCGCCGCGACAGTGGCGGCGACGACTTGGGCATTGGCGCCGGGATAGCTGGCGCTGACTTGCACCGTCGGCGGAACGATCTGCGGATATTGCTCGATCGGCAGAGCCCGTCCGGCGACCACTCCGAAGATGACGGTGACGATCGCGATGACGTTGGCGAAGATCGGCCGGTCGACGAAGAAGCGAGAAATCATGCCGGCGGCTCAGGTGAGGCAGTCGCCGCCGGCGTCGCCTCCAGTACACTTCGCGACTGTTTGACCTTCGCGCCCGGCCGGGCCCGCTGCAGGCCACGCACGATCACCCACTCGTCTGCCTCGAGTCCCGAGTGGACCACCCGCATGCCGCCGACGACGGCGCCGATCTCGATGCGACGGAACTGAACCACCTCGTCGGCACCGACGGTCAGCGCGAAGCGACCGCCTTGATCGGCGCCGAGAGCATCCTCGGGTACCAAAATCGCTCGGCCGCGGGTCTGCGGTACCTGCACCCGGACGAACAGACCGGGCAAGATGACTCGCTCGGGGTTGGGAAAAACGGCGCGCAGCTCCATCGTTCCGGTCGACGGCTCGACTCGCTCGCTGGCGTAATCGACGCGCCCGACGCGGGGAAATCCTTCGTCCGTCGCCAGGGCCATACGCGCCTCGAGCGGCCCACCCTGGGCGCCGACCGTCTCCCCCTGACGGCGCAGGGCGCGGTATTCGAGCAATTGCCGTTCATTGACGTCGAAGTAGGCGTAGATCGGGTCTTGGCGGACGATGGTGGCGAGCAGCGTCGCCTCGTTGCCACCGACGAGATTTCCGGTGTCGACATAGTTGCGATCGATCCGGCCGCTGATCGGCGCATAGATGTGGGTGTAGGAGAGATTGAGCTGGGCTTGCGCCAGCGCCGCTTTCGCCTGCCCGAGCGCGGCGCTGGCGAGATCGCGGTTCTGCATCCGCTGCACGACGTCGGCGCGGCTGCCGGCATTGCGCTCGAAGATCGCTCTGGAGATCGCCAACTGTTCCTCGGCAGCCTTGAGATTGGCCTCTGCGCCACGGCGGTCCGCCTCGGCCTGATCGACGCGCGCCTGATAGAGGTCGGGTTCGATGACAAAGAGCAGATCGCCCTGCTGCACGTCGGAGCCGGGAACGAAGTTGATGCTCTGCAGATAGCCTTGCACCCGAGCGCGGATGCCGACCGCCTCGACCGCGACGGTCCGCCCGGTGAATTCGTTGTAGATGGTCACCTCGCGCTCGATCGGCTGGGCCACCGTCACTTCGATCGGTGGCGGAGGCTGATACTGGTTCTTCTCACAGGCCGAGCCGAGCCATACCAAGACGAGCAGAGCTGCGGCGATGTTCGTTCGCATCTTCACCATTGCGGCCACCAGCGCCGGGGGTTCCACCAGGACGAGGCCTCGGCGTCGGCTTCGACCTGACGCAGCGTTCGTTGCCGCCGCTCGCTATCGCTCAACGCGCCCCACCAGCTGCGTTCCTCCATCTGCCGTTGCACGTCCTCGTTGATGAAATCGCCGCCCTGGCGCACTTCCCAGCCGCCGCCGAGGGCGCGATACAGCGCGATCACCGCGAGGGTGACGGCACCGCGCGCGGAGGTCAATGCATCGTCCTCACGCAGCTTCGATTGCTGTGCGGTCAGCACCCGCGTGTAATCGGCGGCGCCTTCGCGATATTGAATCAAGGCGATCTCGACGGCTCGATTGGCGGCTGCGACGGCGCGCAAGAGCAGCTGAACCCGCTCGCCGCCGCGCAGGAAGGCGACCAGCGCATCTTCGACCTCCCTCTGGGCCTCGAGCACGGTGGCGGCGTAGGCCATCACCGCCTGCTGAAAGATCGCGTCCTGCGCGCGGACGGCATTGATCAAGCGACCGTAGTTGAGGATCGGCCAATCGAAGCGCGGACCGCCGATCGCATCGAGCGACGATCCGCGCACCAGATCCGCCGCGTTCTCCGCACTCAGGCCGATCGTGCCGCTCAGCTCGAAGCGCGGAAACAGATTGGCCAGAGAAGCGCCGATGCGCGCCGACTCCGCCGCCATCTGCCGCTCGGCCTGACGAACGTCCGGACGGCGGCGCAAGAGCTCGGCGGGAACGCCGACCACAACCGCCGCCGGTGCGCTCGGAATGCCTGCCGCCGGCTCGAGTGTCGCCGGCAACAAGCCCGGCGCGGTGCCGAGCAGCACCGCCAGCCGGTCGAAACTCTGACGCAACTGCGATTGCAGCTCGGGAATACTCGCCTCGGTGTCGGCGAGCAGCGTTGTCGCTTGCTGCACATCGAGCTCCGAGGTGCCGCCTTCCTCGAAACGCGCCTGGGCGATGCGCAAACCTTCTTGCTGCACGCGCACGTTGTCACGCGCCAATGCCAGGCGCTCCTCGAGGATACGAATCTGGGTGTAGCTGGTCGCCACCTCCGCAATCAGGCTGACCAGCACGTCGTCGTAACTGGCAACTGCGGCCAGCAGCTCGGCGTCGGCGGCTTCGATGGCGCGCCGCA
>DASPMH010000137.1:0-2455 GCA_035627175.1 Terriglobales bacterium
GCCGCGACCTCACCAAAGATCCAGCTCTATCCGACTTTGGTTCATGAAAAACAGAACACACAGCCTATACCCAAGCTGACGGCCGTCAAGAGTACGATTGTCGCGACGTGCGGGTGGCCAGCGACTGCGGTTCATTGCTCATCGATTTCCCTTGACCAGTTGGAAGCCCGCCTCGCCCGGCTGACTTGGGGCCAGCCATGATAGACGTTCCGAGCTTCGTCAATTTTGTTGCCGCTGAAAACGCGGCTGCCGGTATGTCACGTGGCCTAGTCGAGCGTATGGAGGCTTGGGGAACACTTGTGGCCCAGGCGCAAAGAATCCTGGCCGAAGTGCAGAACGACCTGTCGCGACGGGCTTGGGGATATGACCCGGCAGCCTACTATGATCCGGGCTACAGTGCACCGCTGATTGCGGCTGCCCGAGTACTCGACGCCGCCGCGAGCGCGAGATCCTTGGAGGGCGATCAACGCCAGCGGCTGGCGATGTGTGCCGCCGCCGGTTTCGCGATGGGCGGCAATTTCCCGTCTGCGAAGGCAGCACTGGATGGCAATGCCGCCTTGGAGCGCCAACGCTCACCGTTCGTCTGGCTAGCTGTTGGATGCTTCTCGCCCCAACTTCTGGGCCGCGCTCGAATTGTTGCAGTCGAACAAGAGAATGCTCTTTGTTCTGAGGCCATCGAGTCGCTTCAAGCCTACCTTGCCACTGCGGAGTATGATCTTATACGCCGACTTGATCAGTTCATCCTGCGAATGTTCGACGCTTGCGTCGATAACTTTGAGAGTATCCTGCTCGGGTACGCTCGCGTAGCAGTGCGTCATCTAGCCCTGCTCTCTACAAGGAATGCTCTACAAGCGGCGCTTCCGGAATCGGTCGTCGGTCGACTGCTCGATGCGGAGCTATTCACGCTGCTTCCTAGTCAGTACGGCGTGTTGTGTCAGTCGCAATTTCTGAATTCGTCGCAGAATGCGCTGCTCTGCTTGCCGACCAGCACGGGTAAGACCCTCATCGGCGAAATTGCCATCGCAAGAGCGCTTGCTCAAGGCCCTGGGCTTGCGATCTATATCGCTCCCTACATCGCAATCGGCGTGCAGGCCGGACGCGCACTGAGGAAGCATCTACCGCGGCAGTATCGCGTACACACTCTCGTAGCTGGCTTAAGTCCAGAGTTTCCGATCAACTCAACAGATCATCGAGAAATCGTCGTTACTACTCCGGAGCGTTTAGATTCCATCCTTCGTCACTACTCGAAGCTGGATGACTTACGCATCGTCGTAATGGACGAAGCCCATATGGTCGAGGATGGTGTTCGCGGTGCGAAGGCGGAGGCATTGCTGTCGCGGCTACGCCTTCAACAACACCGCGGCCGAAAATTTCGGATCGTTGCCCTGTCGGCTGTGATGGCTCAGTCGGCAAACTTCCGCGATTGGCTCGGCGTTCCTGATGAGATGTTTCATTCCTGCCTATGGCGGCCAACGGCGCGGCGCGTTGCACTCTGGCGGAGCAACAACAAGTTGACGTGGTTGTATGCCGGCGACGAACTTCGCCCACCAGGTGCGAAATCGACGGACATTCTCGGTACACGAAAACTTGTGTGGCCACGCTCAATGTACCCGGCACACGACTTCGCGCGTATAAAGTCACAGACGTCCGCTTTTTTCACCAATGCCGCTTATCTCTGCCGGCATCTGTATGAGGAGTATCACCAACCCATCCTATGCGTCTGCGCGAGCCGGTCATCTTCTCGCGGGGTCGCCGCACAACTTGCTGAGGAGTTCGAGCCGTACGAAGTACTGGATGACCTGCTGGTCGAGATCATTGGATTTATCGATGGCCAAGCGCAGCACTTGATGGGTCTCAAGCAGTGCCTGCTAAGTGGTGTGGCGTATCACAACGCAGCGCTGCCGTTTCGTTTGCGTCAACTAATCGAGCAAGCTGTCGAAAGGAGAATTTTGCGGGTGGTGTGTGCCACGACCACCTTGGCTGAAGGTGTCGACTTGCCCTTTCGAGTTACAGTTCTGGCCGACTGGCTTCAATGGCGTATGGACACGAAGTCTCAACAGCAACCTTTCGGCGCGCTCAAGTTCCGAAATATCGCTGGTCGCGCAGGGCGCGCTGGAGTCTTTACTGAAGGCGATACGGTCGTGTTCGAAAACCTCCTGGGTCCGAGCCGCTTCGTCGACCATCAGAACCGTACAGGAGCGATCCTGACGATGCTGGACACTCCGCGGCAGGTACAAAGCGCCCTCGAGGAGGAAGACATCGTTCCGACCGAGTTGGAAGCTCGCAAGAGAGTGCTCTCCTCCAACTTTCTCGCAGCCATACGAGAGAACCCTGATGATGAGTCCTTGGAGAAATCGTTCGCAAAGGTGCTTCTTCTCCGTAAGTTGCCCTCAGGGGAGACTGCTGAGCAACTGGCATCGAAGATTAAGGCGGGTGTCTTGGAAGGCGGGGACAG
>DASPMH010000138.1:0-7657 GCA_035627175.1 Terriglobales bacterium
CGCGACCATGGAGCGAGTCCTCGCTGCGCGCCGGGCAGCGCGCGAAGCGGATATGCCGATCGAGGGACTGATGATCATCGGTCACCCGTACGAGACCTGGGATTCGGCGATGCGGACCATCGACTTCACCGCCGAGCTCAATCCCGAGCGGCCGATCGTCGGGGTGATGGTGCCGTATCCAGGGACCGAGGTGACGGCGATGGCAGAGCGCGGCGAGGGCGGCTACCGTCTGCTGTCGACCGACTGGAACGACTACAACAAGCAGGTCGGTCACGCGCTCGCTTTCGACCACCTCTCACGGCGCCAGCTCGAGATCCTGCAGATGCTCGCCTACGTCAAAGTGTTTCTGAAGAACCGACGCTATCGCGAATTCGCGCGATTCATCTGGGACTACCGCAACGAAGGCCTGGCGGTGCTGCGCAAGATCGTCGTCGGCCGCTTGCCGCATTCCGCCGAGATCGCCAAGAAATCCCCCGCACCTGCGGCGCACTGAACGTTCACGCCCCCTTTCCCAAAGGGCTGATGCCTTCCGCCGGCGGAAGGCATCAGCGCCGCAGGCGCGGCGGATTAGCCCGACGTCTCTCTCTCCCGCTGCCTCGCCGTATCCTTCTCCCGGTAGGCGCGGGCGATGTAGAGCAGCATCTTTGGGACGTAGACGAACAGCGCCATGCCGCTCAGCTGCGACGTGCCGGCCACCCGCGGGCGCATCACCGCCGGCACCTCGATCACCTGTATGCCGGCGCGATGCAGCCCGATCAGGACATTCAAATCGGGGAAGTCAGCCGGCGTATGAATGCGCAAGAACTCGACGGCACGGCGGTTCATCGCCGCAAAGCCACTGGTCGGATCGCTGATCGGCCGATCCAACAACATCCGGCCGAGCCAGGCGAAGCAGCGGATGCCGAGCAATCGTGGCACCGAGGTCACATGGCCGCCGCCCTCGAGCATGCGCGAGCCGAGCACCATGTCGGCTCCGCTGAGGTGCAAGGCTTGTAGCAACGACTCGACCTGGGTCGGGTCGTGTTGGCCATCGCCATCGAGCTGCACCACCGTGTCATAGCCATTCGCCAGGGCGTGTCCGTAGCCGCTGACCAGCGCCGCGCCATAGCCGCGATTGCTCGGGTGCGACAAGACATTGGCGCCAGCCGCAGCCGCGATCGCGCCGGTACGGTCGGTCGAGCCGTCGTCGACGACGAGCACGTCGGCGACCAGCCCCGCCTGCTCGACCTCGGCAAGCACCCGCCCGATGTTGGCCTCCTCGTTGTAGGCTGGGATCAGCAGCAGCACCGAGGGTGGCGCGGCGAGTCGATTCATGTGCGGGCCCGCACGTTCAATTGACGTGGCGAACGCAACCGCAGCGGCTGCAAGCGCTGTCGTAGCTCCGCCGAGCCGAGGGCGGCAATCTCCCCGGCGCTCTGTCCAGGGTGACACAGAATTTCGACGACGCTGTCGCGCTCGCTCTGCACCCGGTCGAGCAGTTGCCGCCATCCGGCAAGGTCGAGTTGGCCACTGCGACCAATGCCGCGACACGGCAGCAAGCGAATCTCCGAGCGATGCTGTTGACGGTGCAACCGCGCCAGCAGCGACAGCGCCGCGCTGCGCATCCCGGAGAGGACATCGCCGGCATAAACCGGCAGCTCTTCCGGCAATCGCACCCATTGGATGCCGCAGCGCTGCGCCAGGCGGACGGCTACGGCGAACAAGCCGGGTAGGGCGTGGACATGATAGTGACCGTTGAGATGACTCGGTGCGAAACCGTCTTCGATTGCCCGCCCGAGCTGGCGCTCCCACTCGAGCGCTACCTCCGCGAGCCGGACCTGGCCGCGGGCATAGCGCACCAGGAGCGTACCGATGCCGCCGGGGAAGTTGCCGTGCTCGTCGACGAGACTGGGAATCTCCGCGGCCGGCGATATCGGCCGGCCGTGCGTCAAGTTGAGATGGACACCGCAGTCGAACCCCAGCTCGCGCCACGTCGCGGCATTGTCCGGATAGGTCTCCCCGTTGGTCACCAAGGAGGCGGTCGTCACCACGCCCTCGCGCAAGGCTTGCAGCACGTGCTCGTCCCAATCCGGTCGCAAACCGAGATCGTCGGCGGTGATCACCAGCAATGGGGTCGGCCGAACCGCGACGGCGGTCGGTACCGCGATCGCCGGCAGAGCTTGCGGCTGGTCTTCTACCGAAGCGCGGAGCACCGCCTCAGGCATTGACCACCCAGGTTCGCGCGAAGGTGTAAGCCTGCGACACGAGCCCGAGCAGATGCTTGGGACGAACCTGCCCGGCTACCCGACGTACCACGTGCGGCCGGGCATAGAACTCGAAGTAGGCGCGCACCCGAGCGCGGTTGAGCTCGGCAGAGGAGAGCTCGGGGGTAGAGATCAGTGGGGTGTTGAACTCGAACTGTCGCCATGGGGCCGCTTCGGCGAGATGTCCCGCCTGTTTCGCCTGGGCATGGAAGGCGGTGCCGGGCAGCGGCGTGGCACAGTAGAACTGCGCCCAGTCGGGATCGATGTCCTTGGCGTAGTCGATCGTCTCGCGGATGGTGTCGGGTGTTTCTCCGGGAAGGCCGAGGATGAAGTGACCGAGCGACTGAATGCCGGCGTCCTTGACCATCTTCACTGCCGTCCGCCCTTGCGCCACGGTGGTGCCCTTGCGGACGTTGTCGAGGATCGTCTGTACGCCGGACTCGATGCCGAAGGAGATGCCGATGCAGCCCGATGCCTTCATCGCCGCAACCATTTCCGCGTCGATCGAGTCGACCCGCGAGTTGCACATCCAGCGGATGCCGAGGTCGCGACTTTGCAGCTCGCGACAGAGCTCGAGGACGTAGTTGCGATCGAGGGTGAAGGTGTCGGACCACATGGTGAAATCGTTGACGACGCCGCGCTTGGCGATCGCTTCGATCTCGTCGACGACGCGCGCCGGCGTCCGCTGGCGCAGGCGTTTACCGTAGTAGGATGGGGCGGTGCAGTAGGTGCAGTGGTGCGGGCAGCCGCGCGACGGGATCACCAGGGTGTAGGGCCGATCGACGATCGGCAGCATGTATTCCTCTTCCCGGATCAGGTCGCGCGCCGGGGGCGGCAGATCATCGAGATCGGCGTGAAAAGGGCGTTCCTCATTGTGGACGATCGCGCCGTCGGCGCGGCGGTAGGAGATGCCGGCGACGCTATCGAGATTGCGGCCTGATTGTAGCGCCGCTGCAAGATCGGCGACGGTCCATTCCGGCTCGCCGCGAACCACGGCATCGAGCTGCGACTGCGCCAGGGTTTCGCCGGGCGTGGCGGTGACATGGACACCGATGCCGGCGACGAATGCCTTGCCGTAGCGGCGCAGCTTGGCGACTTGCTCGAGGTCGCAGTCGAAGGTCGGTGTCGACACCGTCATCACCAGCAGTTCGGGGTCGAACTGCTGCACTTCAGCGGCGATATCCTCGTCGCGCAGCTCACGGCTGATCGCATCGAGAATGCGTACCTGGTGCCCCTCGGCGCGGAGCAGCCCCGCCGTCGAGGGCAAGCTGATCGGCACCATGCGGTACATGAACGACGACAGCCGCTGCTCGCAGCGACCCTCGCGGATGTAGGCTTGGCCCTCAGGTCCCGGTGGATTGAACAACAGAATGCGCATGGGCAGCAGCTCCGCGGGTTACCATGATTCATCGAGGACCAACAAGGAGGGATTTGGCCGATTGACCGGTGGCGGTTCATCTGAGAACCAATCCCGATGTCGATAGGCGGCGGGGTGCGGGCGGTGGCGGGAGTGCCGAGCGGCTTTGGCGAGCGGATGCTGCGGCGGCTGCCGTTTCTCTACCACCCGATCGCGCGCTTCATCGCCGCCGAAGGGCGGCTGCAACCTCGGGTCGTCGATCTCGGCACCGGCAGCGGCATCGCATTGGAGCACGTTCGCCGGCACGTACCCTCGGCGCGTCTGGTCGGGCTGGACTTGCGCCACGAGCCCGTACGCCTGGGAGCCGCGGGCATAGCCTTCGTCCAGGGCGATGCGCAGGAGCTGCCCTTTGCAACCGGATCGATCGACCATGTCGTCATCCGCAGCGCTCTCTGTTACTGCGGCGACCCGGCCCAGGTGTTGCGCGAGGTGTTGCGCGTGCTGGTGCCGGGCGGATCGGCCTGCATCACCGACTCCAATCCAGGACGCTGGCGCCGGTGGCTGATCATTGTGATCGGCATGACCGTGCTGCGTCGCAGCTACGAAGATATGGCAGGCTTCGCCGAGCGCGCCATTTCGCGCCAACAGCTGACGGCGGCGCTCGCCGATGCGGGTGCAACTCACTACCGGTACCGCCGCATCTTCCTCGGCACCTACTTCCACCTGATCCTACGCAAACTGTAGCTGCGCTCGGCAGAGCGCGGCATCCGGGCATGTAGCTGCGCTCGGCAGAGCGCCGCATCCGGGCATGTAGCTGCGCTCGGCAGAGCGCGGCGGCTCGTGGCACACCTGCCGCCGTCTACCGACGGCAGCTACAACATCGGTGACCGCGGAGGGTCGCCGCTAGACCCCGAAGCGGCGGCGGAGGATGCGCAGCAGGATGCGCGAGCCGTCGATGAAGCTGTGCAGCCGGCTCTGGCTGTGTTGCCGCGGCGCGCGGTTGACCGGGATCTCGACCACCCGCCCGCCGGCGCTCAGCACCGCCAGCAGCAGGTCGACCTCGATGTCGAAATAGTGCGCGCTCAAGGTGATCCGGCGCAACATCTCGGCGCGAATCGCCTTGAAGCCGGCTTGGGTGTCGGTCAATTGCGCGCCGAACAGCGTGTTGATCACCCCGGTGAGAAAGCGGTTGCCCCAGTGGTTCAGCGGCGTGATGGCTCCCGGCTCGAAATGACCGAGAAAGCGCGAGCCGACCACCAGATCGACGCCCGGCTGCAGCGCCGCGAGTAGCTGAGGGATCTCGCCGGGGTCGTCCTGGCCGTCACCATCGATCAGCACCACGACCTCGGCGCGCGCCTCTCTGAGCCCGCAACGGATCGCGCCACCTTTGCCGATATTATCCGGGAGTCGGATCGTCCGCGCACCTGCCGCCGCGGCGGCTCGATCGGTTCCGTCGGTCGAGCCGTCGTCGACTACCAGCACCTCGCCCTCGGGCAAGGCCGCCAAGGCGCGGGCGACGACCGCACCAATCACCGGCGCTTCGTTGTACGCCGCGATTACTACACAGACCGAAGCCATTGCCTCACCGCACCACGATTCGGCCAAGCACCGCAAACGCTTCGGCCGCTGCCGCCCGAATCTGCGCCCCACGCAGGCGTGCCAGGGCGCGGACCAGCTCGGCGTCGAGATACGGCCGCCCGCCGAAATCCTGCGAGCGATAATTGCTGACCAACTGCGCCTTGGCCTCCAGTTCCCGTTGGTCGAGCGGGATGTAAACCTGCGCAATAAAGCCGCCGACGTCGTTGTTGGGGAATTCTCCGGCGAGCAAGGTGGTGTGGGCCTTGAACACCCGCATCGCCTCCTCGGCGACTTGGCGGTGGTCCTGATTGGTGTCGCTCGGCGCGTGGGTCACCACCAGATCGTACTGATCGCGAAGCTCCTCCATCGCCGCATACAGCTTGCCGCGCTCGGCCAGGAACGCGCCGCGACAGGCCGGCAGCATCTCGCCGGTGTGATCGCACGGGCGGTTGCCGCTCTGTGCCGCAAGCCATTGCAGATTGGCGGCAAGCTCATGCTGGGCTTGCGCCGCAACATTGTCGTCGACGACGCCGCGGTGGTCGCTGAAGACCAGCACCCCGACGCGGTGGCCGGCAAAGCAGACCTGTGCCAGCAGCCCACCGGCGAACAGCTCGATGTCGTCGCAGTGCGCGCCGATGAACAGAATCCGCTCAGGCAGCTTCATGCTTACGAGGCCCGAGATGGCCGGCAGCACGCAGCCATTGTGCGGCACGGCGCAGACCGTCTTCGAGCGGAGTGTCCGGAACCCAGCCAAACAGGTCGCGTAGTCGGTCGACCGCAGCGCAGCGACGAATCACCCGATCCCACGAGCGACGCTCCTCGAACACCAACCGAGTCTCCGGTAAGCCGAACTGCCCGAGAATAGTCCGAGCGAGGTCGACGATCGCGATCTCGCGGCCGCTGCCGAGATTGACCGTCTGCCCGAGGGCTCGCGGTGCTTCGAGCAATACCCGCACGACGTCTCCGACGTAGGTGAAATCCCGCGTTGCGTCGGTGCCGAAGATGCGAATCGTGCCCTCGCCGCGAGTCAGCGCCTGCATCATGTTGGGAACCGCGTTGCGGTATCGCCCGGGCGGGTCGCCCGGACCGTAGACGTTGAACAGGCGGAAGACGGCGTACGGCAGGCCGAACGAGCGCACATAGGTCTCACCGACGTGCTTGCTGATGGCGTAGGGCGTGTACGGTCGCGCCGGACCGTCCTCCGCGAAGGGAACCGGAACGTCGCCGTACGACGAAGACGATCCGGTATAGACGAACAGGCCACACCCTACCCGCCGCGCCATCGCCAGCACGTTGAGCGTGCCCTCGATGTTCGAGCGCATGTCGATGGCGGGGTGTTCCATTGACAGCTCGTTCGCGAACGATGCCGCCAGGTGGTAGACGCGGTCGTAGGGGCCGCCGCCGACGCGCTCGAGATCTTCGGCCAGCCGGATGTCGCCATGGATCAGCTCGATGCGGCCGGCGAGATCCTCGAGCAAACCGAAGGACCAGGTCGCCGCCAGGTTGTCGATCACGACGACCCGGTCACCGCGCTCGACCAGCGCCCGCACCAGATTGGAGCCGATGAACCCAGCGCCGCCGGTGACAATCACCTCGAGCGGTGAACCGCCCGCCGGTCCGGTTGGCATCGGCGACGGCGTTGCGGCGGAATCGCGTAGACCGGATGACACCGCGGTGTTATAGCGGCTCGACCCGGGCATGGCTATCGCGACTCTCATCCGCCCGCCGAGCGTGGTGGGACGCTTCGCGCTGACGTTGAACAAGACGCCGCCGATTTCGGTGGCCTACCTCGCCGGTAGCCTGAGCCGTGCCGGACACCAGGTTCAGGTGATCGACGCGCTCGGCGAAGCCCTCGACCAGATCCATGCCAGCTATCGCTCCGACATCGTCATCAACGGCATGCCGATCGCAGCGATCGTCGAGCACATCCGCGTCGATACCGAGCTGGTCGGCATCTCCTGCTTGTTCTCGCACGAGTGGCCGGTGATTCGGCAGCTGATCGGCGCCATCGCGCAGCGCTTTCCCGGCGTGCCGATCGTCTGCGGCGGAGAGCACGCCACCGCCGTGCCGGAGCTTTGTCTCGAAGATGCGCCGCAGCTGACGGCCTGCGCCTTGGGCGAAGGCGAGGCAACCGTGGTCGAGCTCCTCGACGCGGTTGGCGACGGCCGTGGTTGGTCAACGATCGCCGGTATCGTCATGCGCACCGAATCGGGTACGCAGCGCACCGCCCCGCGCGCGCGCATCAGCGCGCTCGACGAGATGGCTGCGCCGCGCTGGGATCTGACGCCGATCGAAAACTATCTCGACGGGGGGTTCAGCTTCGGCGTCGATCGCGGGCGCACAATGCCGTTGCTGGCGACGCGCGGCTGCCCCTATCGCTGCACCTTCTGCTCGAGCCCGCAGATGTGGACGACGCGCTATGTCACCCGGCGGCCCGAGCGGGTGGTCGACGAGATCGAGGAGTACGTGCACCGCTACC
>DASPMH010000139.1:0-2932 GCA_035627175.1 Terriglobales bacterium
GCTCTCGTCGGTCTGCGCAAGATTCACAACCGCGTCGCCAAGGGCGACGTCGCGCTGTTGCGCGCTTCCTTCCCGACCGAGGTCGGCGTCTATCTGCTCAACCAGAAGCGCGAGGACGTCGCTCAGCTCGAGAAACGCTACGGCACCCGCATCCAAATTGTGCTCAGCAGCGAGATGCTGCCGCATCAGTCGGAGCTCGAGGCGCGCCTGCGTGCCGATAGCGATATGCCCGAGCAGCGCCCGCTGCGCCTCGGCGGCGTCGCTCTAGATGCCGGCCAAGCGGCGGAGCTGCGCGAAATCGAGCGCAGCGAGCCGCGGGCTGCGGAAGAAGCCGCCCCGGTCGAGGCCCGCCCCGCACCGGCGCCCCGGCCCGAGCGCCAACGTCAGGAAGCACGTGCCACTGTCCCCGCGCCGGCCGGTGAGGCCGCGATCGCGGCTGCACCGGCCGCGGCTCCCGCTCAGGCGCCGGCTACCAACGGCGCTGCCCAGGAAGGCGGCAACGGTGCGGCTGGGCTGCAAGAACGCAGCGGCCGCCGTTCGCGCCGTCGCCGTGGCCGTCGCCGCGGGCGCGGCCGGCAACCCGGTGTCGCTGCCGAAGGACTCGCCGCGGGTCTGCCCGCAGGCGAGGGCTCGCCATTGGAAGCAGCGGCGCCGCTCGGTGAACGGTCGCCGCAAGAGAGAGCGCCGCGAGACAGCGCCCCGAGCGTACCTCGCCAGGCACGTGATCCGCAGCGTGGCCACGACCGCCGCCCGGAGCGCGAGCGTCCTCATCCCGATCAGCGTGGCCGCCACGAGCAACGGCCACACCGGGAAGAGCCCCGGCCGAGCGAGACGGCACCGGCGCCGGCGGTCGAGCCAGCACCTGCCGCCACCGCCGCTGCGAGCCCTGCCGCGAGCGAGCGCGGGCCGCGACTGCTGCGCGATGTCGAAGCTCGGCCGGAGCGGCCACAACAACCAACTCGGGTGCCGGGCTTGTTGCGCGATGTTCCCCGCCGTCAACCGGCGACGGCAACCCGGTTAGCGGTGGCCGAGCCGCGTAATCCTCGCCCGGAGCCCGCGGCGCCTGCCGAACCGGCTTCGATCGATGCCACCGCTGCGCCCGAAAGCTCTGCCGCACGGCCCTTACAAATATCCGAGCCTGTCGCCGAAGCTGTCGCCGCCAAGCCGGCCCGCGCCCGCCGCCCGCGAGCTGCCGCCAAACCGGCTGCGGCCGCGCCGAATGCGCGCAAAACCACCGCGAAGAAGATCACCGCCAAGAAGACCACCGCGAAGCGCGCTGAGGCGAAGAAGACCGCCACCGCCAAGCCGGCCCAGCCACGCCGTTCCCGGGCCAAGCGCGCTAGCAGCGAGTCGCGCGACGGCGAGGCCAACGCCGACTGACCCTCCGTTTTCTCCTCATGTGACAAATGTCGTTGACGAGGCCCGGGCGCGACTGTTACGTGCCGTGACCCGGGGATCGTCTCGTCAGGGAAGAGGAGGATCAATTGGTGCGCATCCTATTGCTTTCGCTCGCATTGAGCGTGTTCTACGGCCAGCCGCTGGCAGCTCAGGGCAACGATTCCAATCCTCCACCCCATCCGAGTCTGCCGGCCTGTAATCGCAACGATTCGCAGCTGCTCCTTCCCGACTTGGTTGCCGACGTGCCGACCTCGGTGCGCACAGCCTTGAAGGGCGGACGCCGGATCCTCGAGTTCGGCACCGCCGTCGGCAACATCGGCCAAGGGCCGCTGGTTGTCGATGGTCGCACCGTCTCGACGCCGAACGGCGAGGTCACCCAGGCCTTTCAGATCATCTGGCGGCGCGACGGCAGCCGCTGCGCTCGCCACGCCGGATTCTTCGAGTACCACCCGGCTCATTCGCACTGGCACTTCGGCGACTTCGTCGACTACGAGCTGCGCGTCGGCAATCCGAGCACCGGAACCCTGGCGACGATCGGCAAGAAGGCTTCGTTCTGCCTGCTCGACCTCGAACGGGTCCGCGGCATGGACAATCCCCGCCAACTCGCAAACCAAAGCTGCAATGCACAGCAAGGCGAGCAGGGCATCTCGGTCGGCTGGAAGGACGTCTACGAGCGCACGCTGCCCGATCAGAATCTCGACCTCGACGAGCCGACGGCGATTCCGACCGGTTCGTATTTCCTGGTCAATGCCGTCGACGCCAGCGACCGCTTGTGGGAGTCGAACGAGTCCAACAACCGCAGCTTCATCCAAGCCAACGTCAATGTCGGCCCGCGGGTTTTCCCGACCTATGCGGCCACCGCAACCGCGACCGCAACCATCGCCGGACAACCGCAGCCCACCCCGACCCGCAGGGTCTCGCGTCCGGTTCGTGCGCCCCGCCCGACCCGCGCTCCTCGTCCAAGCCGCCCCCGCGGCGACCGGCCGAAGCCGAACAATCCGAGCCCGACGCCGACGTCGCGTCCGAGCGATCCGCCGCCGGGAGTATGCCGGGCGACCTGCCCCTACTCGCTGCAACAGGTGCGCTTGACCTGGTACGACGCGGCTAGTGGCGGACTCAACCTCAGCCTCTTCGTCCGCGATGGCAATTGTCCGGCGATCTCCGTTTCTTCCGGGGAACGCGGCTCGCTGACGATGAATCGTTGGCTGACGCAAGCCGGACGCGACACCGGACGCTTGCACCAGATCAGTCTGCAGATGGACAGCCATACTGCCGGGCGAACATCCGACAGCGGCCAGATCCATATGACACCGACTCGGGGCGGCTCGACCTTCACCTACACCTCGCAATCGCCGCCGCTGGCAGGTCCCGGTCTCGGTCTGGAATTCCCGGTGGTTTTCGACCTTTGCGTCAATGTCGGTGATCAGACCTTCGCCGGTCGCCTGGTGTGTCAGGAGAAACCGCGCGGATTGCTCTGCCACGAGGGCTGACGCAAAACACTCGCGTCTGACATAGGGGAGAAGAGGGGCGGTGG
>DASPMH010000140.1:0-5227 GCA_035627175.1 Terriglobales bacterium
GGGAGAACCGCACGTCCGGTTTGATGAGCGGGATGTGGAAACGGAGCACGGCTGGAATGCTGGGACACTCGCAGACGAAAGAGCGAGCAACAGGGAATCCAAACCTCAGCCTAAACCACCGCGCCACATCTCGACTCTACCTTGCGCGGCGATCATCGTGCTGCCGTCGTCCTCGGTTTCATCCGAAAGTGAGTGTGCGAGTAGCGCAGGGACCGCAAATAACTCCGAGGACGAGGGCGTTTGGATTGGTTGCCACCCCCTCAGCGCAAGTGCGATAGTCCCATCGCGGTGGATACACGGGCGGCCCCCAAATCCCAGTTACGTCACGATCGAATGCGGGGGATCCGCCCCATGGGCCGGGTCAGTGCATTCAGCCAACCAAGTCCGGCGACCGTCGCCGGCGGGAGGGAATTACGATGAGATTCATGATGACGATTGCGACGGCAGCAATGGCCGTCATCATGGCGATGCCGGTACTGGCGGCGAGCAAGTGCACGCGTGATTCGGTCAAGGTCGGCAGCGTCTGCATGGATATCCACGAAGCGACGGTCTGGCGCGTGCCCGATCCGCTCGGCGCCAATAAGGGACTGGTCAAGAAGATCCAAAAAGGCAAAGCCGATTACGCCGATCTGAGCGCCGGTGGCGCAATCCAACTTGGTGTCAGCAGCGACGATTACAGCCCGTGTGCCGACAACGGCCAGAACTGCGTCAACGATATCTTCGCCGCCAGCATCATCGGCGTGATCCCGTCGACACGTATCACCTGGTTCCAGGCGCAGATTGCGTGTGCCAATTCGGGCAAGAGGCTGCCGACCAATGCCGAATGGCAGATGGCGGTCGCGGGCACGCCCGATGGCGCGCCCTGCAATGTCAGCAGCCAAAGCGTCGGCAGCACCTTTGGCCGTGCCTGCGAGTCCTCGTGGGGCGCCTACGACATGGTCGGCAACGTGTGGGAGTGGGTGGCGGACTGGACTGATAGTGCTACGGGTTGCACGAACTGGTTTGGCTCGGACTATTCGTGCTTAGGCGGAGATGGCAGTACGGCGGCCCTACGTCTTCCCGGCGCGCTGATCCGCGGCGGTGACTTGAGCGGTGGCACCAACGCCGGTCCGTTCGCGGTGGACGGCACCGTCGGGCCGTACAGCTCGCACGGCGTCGTCGGTTTTCGCTGCGCGCGCTAGTCCTTCTTTTTCGGCCCATTGGACGATTGCACCTTGGGCAGCGTGAGTGGGCGGGTGTAACGGCGGAGTGCGCTACACCATGACCAGTCCAACCATCGAGCGCTTACCGCCGCACTGATGCGCGGCCGCGAGATGACCGCCGAGCTCGATGGTCGGACGATCGTATCCGTTCGGTGAACGGCCTGGTGCAGGCCGATCAGAAGCTGTCGTAGGATGCGCGGGGGGCCTTCACCCTTCAATCAAGGTGGCTCGGCGATAGACGTTCGCCTCTAGCTTCGTGCGCACGTCGTCCCGCGCGCTGGTGGTGCCCCAGCTCACCGGCGCTAGCTCGAGTGCTCGGTGGGCAGGCCACGCTGGTAGCAAGCAGAGGAGATCACGCAGGTACGCCCACGGCTCGATCCGATGCATGGTGCAGCTCGCCAGCACGATACGAACCGAGTATTGACGTGGCCTCCCTCTTCGGTGCCGACGAACAAGAAGTTCTTCCGCCCCACCGCGGCGCAAATGCAGCTCGGAGATGTTGTTGTGGATCGGCAGCCGCGGCTCCTCCAGAAAGCGCTCCAATGCCCGCCGCTGATTGGTTGCATAGCGAATCGCCGCATACAGCGGTGAGCCCTCGAGCGCCTGCTCGCGCTCGTGTTCACACCAAGCGAAGAAGCTCTCGACGATCGGCCTCGATTTCTCCTGCCGTATCCGACTGCGCGCCAGCGGTGGAGCGCGATCGAGATCACGCTCGATGCGAAATAACGCTTGGATGCAAGCCATCGGTTGCCGCAGCCGCTCCGGCTCGATCTCCGCCTCCAG
This sequence comes from Terriglobales bacterium, assembly GCA_035627175.1. Taxonomy (GTDB): domain Bacteria; phylum Desulfobacterota; class Binatia; order HRBIN30; family HRBIN30; genus DASPMH01. Next base: position 1,986 of record DASPMH010000140.1, read on the forward strand.
TACGTACTTGCGCATGTGGCTCCAGCACCCGGCCTCCGTCGCCTTGCCGTCGCCGTAGAGATGGTCGTAGACGCTGTGCGCATCCGCCACCACGTATCCCGTATACCCCGGCAGCAACCGATCGACTGCCGCCGCATCGTGCTTCATCGAAAACTGAAACAGCGCGTGCCGCTTCGGCGCCACCAGCACCCAGAAGTGCCCGCTCTTGCACCGCCCCGGGTGCTGCACCAAAACCCCGGTCGCATCGGTGCATAGGTACGGCTGCGCCAAGCAGTCCGTATGCATCGCTTTGATCAGCGGTTGAACCAGCTCACCGAGCTGCATGTGGCGTCCCCTCGTTCACGCCGATCGTAGCCGCGTACTGCTTCGCCGTCAGTCCGCTGCGCCGCCATCCGACGACGCGTCTCACCCATTCTTCGTGTCTCGACGCCATGACCCACACCAAGTCGACGAGCTCCGGCGACGGCGATGCGCCCCAGGTGCGTGTCGTGAGGTACTCGGCAATCGCTTCGCTATCGAAGCGTCCCAAGGGCGCGCGCTTCGGCGTAGTCGACCGGGGCGGCTTCGGGGAATTGATCGCACAGGCGCTGCAATAGCTCGCGCGCTTCGCGGTTGCCCTTGCGGCGCCGGAGCAGCTCGCTGAGCGCGATGCCGGTGCGCAACTGAAACGCCGGGGCTTCCTGCGCCGCCGCTACCGCCAGACTTTCGCGCAAGCACGCCTCGGCAGCGTCGACTTCACCCTGCGCGGCCAGGATGGTGCCGCGAATGCGCAACGATTCGCTGCGGAAGCTCTGCTCCTCGAGCGCGAGCGCATCCTCGGTCCGCTCCAGCGCACGCGCGAGCTGACCATCGTCACGATACGCTTCCGCGAGCCAGCCGTAGAACAGCGAATCCCACCAGCGCTCGCCGAGCACCGCCCGCTGCAGCAATTGTTGCTCGACCTCGTCGATGAATCGCGCCGGATCCCGCTCGTGCCGCGCGCGCGCGTGCAGGATGCGCGCAACAGTTTGAAAGGCGGCGATCTCGATCTCGTCGGCGATTACCACCGCTTCCGTCGCCATCGGCCCGGCGCGCTCAAACTCGCGACTCCACAGATGGATCGCCGCGATGTGAATCGCGGTCGACACCCGCGCCACCGGCAATGATGTCTGACGCACCCGCTCCAAGGCGCGCACCAGCGCGTCTTCCATCTCCGCGCGCTGCCCGAGCATCGCCGCGCACCAGGCGATGTGGAGCGTGCCGCCGAGCTGGAGATCCCACGTCGCAGGCAGGTTGGGCTCCGCTTCCATGTCCATCACGCGCCGCACCCGTTGATACGACTGCCGGATCTTGCCGAGCCCCGATTCCGTCATCGCGACGTACACATGCGCGGCAGGGATCAGCGGCGGATGTTGGTCCGCGATCGCGATCAGCTGCTCGCCAACCTCGGTCGCGCGCGCCAACTCCCCCCCGTAACCAAACACCGACATGCAGCCGAACATCGCCCGCACCCGCAGCACGTCGTCGTCGCCTTCTTCCGCCGCCTGCAGCGCCGACTGATAGGCCCGTTTCACGTCGGGATCGGGAATACCCTTCCGGATCGAAGTGAGATGCGCGTAGTCGATCCAACGGCACGCCTCGCGCCGCTTGCCGGCCGCGCTCGCCGGCAGATGTCGCAGCGCCTCGATCAAATACAGCAAGCAGCTCTGCGCTTCGCCATAGGCGTAGCGTCCGACGGCGGTTGCGGCGGCGATCTCGAGATAGTCGATGCGCTTGGCTTCGTCGCCGGCAGCGTGAAAGTGCCCAGCCAGTCGTGCCGCGACCTTGCCGGGCTGACTCTCGAAGGCAACTTCGACGCGCTCGGCGATGCGGAGATGGAGCGCCTGCCGGCGCAGCGGCGCGACGCCGTCGGCCAGCGCCCGCTGATAGAGCGCGTGAGTGAAGCGGTAGGTTTGCGTCGCGGTCAGGTCGGGCCAGCGCCCGCTCCCGACCGATTCGATCAGCCGAGTGCCGCGCGCGACCTCTGCAAGGGCGGTATCGATCTCGAGCTCGGCGCGTCCCGTCGCAGAAGCGATCTCCTGAACCGTAAACTCGCCTTCGATCAAGCTCGCGGCCTCGAGCGCGGCGACCGCTGCCGACGTCTGCCGTGGCAGCCATTCGCGCACGATCTTCTGAAACTCTCCCGGCAGGTTCCACTGGCTCGGTGGGATGCCGCTTGCAAAGGTCCAGCGCTGGTTGTCGCGTCGCAAGTGACCGGCGCGGACCAAATGATCAGCGATCTCCTCGAGGAACAGCGGATTGCCATTGGTGTGGCGCTCGAGTCGCAGCGCGAGCGCATCGGTGATTTCGCGATTGCCGAAGCGGCATTGCAGGAAGTCCTCAACCGCTCTCAGCGACCAGCCGTCGACATCGATCGCCGTCGCCTTACCGCGCGAACACAAGGCGCGCGCCACCGCGACGATCGGATGACCCGACAGCAGCGCCTCGACCGAACGGTAGGTAGCGACGATCATCAGACGAGACGGCGCGACGCGTTCGGCGATCGCCACGAGCGTATCGACAGTCGTGGCGTCCGCCCATTGCAGATCTTCGATCCACAGCAGCAGTGGCGAACGCAGCGCGAGCTGTTCGAACAGACGCACGGCGTCGTGCAGCAACCGTCCCGCACCGCTCGCTGTCAGCGAGCGGCGCAGATGATCCAGCTCGGCGGCGGGCTGTAGCGCCGGCAACTGCGCCAGCCACGTCGGCGCGACGCGCCCGGCAAGCTCGACAAAGGCGGCGGGATCGAATTGCTCGGCGAGCTGCTCGACGATTTCGAGGATCGGCACGCACGGCTCCGGCTCACCCTGCAGCGACAGGCACTGCCCGCGCCCGAACAGGAGGCCGCGGTCGGCGCTCGCCCGGATTGCGGCGAGCGCGGCGTCTACCAAGGTTGTCTTCCCGACTCCCGGAACGCCGCCGACAAAGATCACCTGCCGCTCGCCGGCGAGGGCGCGCGGCCAGCCCTTCATCAGAAATGCGATCTCCTGGTCTCGGCCGATGACCGGCTTCGCCGCCTCGGGTGGCGGCGCATGGGCAGCATCCGGCCCCGCATGGGACCCATGCGGCACAAAGCCGAAGCCCCGTTTCGGTACCGTCTGGATGTATTCGGTGGACGGGTCGAAGCCGGCGAGCGCCTTACGAAGCTCCCAAACGGTCGTGCTGAGCGTGTTCGGGGTGACGGCAGCGTCCGGCCACAAGGCGTCGAGCAGCTCGCGGCTCGA
>DASPMH010000141.1:0-4620 GCA_035627175.1 Terriglobales bacterium
GCTGCACAAGACGTCGTTGCCGATCTGCAGAAGGAACTGGATCGGTCCCTGAGAGTGGGTGACGCGGAATGGCCATTCCTCGCCGCCGCCGGTGAGGACGACATCACCGCCGCCGTCGTCGGTTTGAATGCGGACGCGCGAGACACCGTGGCGTTTGAGCGGATCGAAATAACGGTAGCCGCGGGCGGCGCGAGGATAGCCGACCGCGTACCAGTACGCCGCCGGCAGATCGACCACGGCGCTGCCATCGCCACGACCGGTGCCGACGAGCTGCAATCGTGCACCGCATTGGGTCGGATCCGAGGTCAGCGGGTTCGTCAGGGCGAGATCGTTGGTGATGCTGACCTTGAACTTGCGCGTCTCGGGAGCGCGATCCGAGAGCAACAGACTGCGACCGCGGACCGGTAGCGACACGTGCGCCCCGCCGCAGCTGAGATCGGGCGTCAAAGTGTAGGTGGCGGTGAATGTCGGGGTGACAGTCGGCGAAGAGGTCGGGGTGCGCGTCGAGGTCGCCGTTCCCGTAAGCGTCGGTGTCGCGGTGTTCGCCGCCGTTGCAGTCCGGGTGGGAGTGTAGCTGCGGGTGAAAGTCCGCGTCGGAGTGCGCGACGAAGTCGGCCGGCGGGTGGCGGTGCGGGTGTGCGTCGGCGTCGAGGACAAGATCGCCGTCGGCGTCCGCGGCGGCGTCGCTGTCCTCGTCCGGGTCTGCGTCGGCGTGCGGGTTGCGGTCGGCGCGAAGCTTTGCGTGAACGTCGGGGTGAACACCGCTCCGATCAGAAAATCGTAAGAGGTGTCGAGGCGGCTGCCGCTGAGATTGTCGGCACGCACCCGCATGCGGGCGCCACCGAGGCCGAACCCCACCGGCGAGGTGACCACTTGGAAGCCGGCGACACCAAGCTGGCCATTGGCGCTGCAAGGTGGGCCGGTGAGATCGCTGCAAGCGGTCTTGCTGGCGATCGTCGCACCGACGTCGAGCGGCGGTGAGAGTTGGCCGCCGTTGACCGCGATCGATCCGGCATCGACGCCGATCCCGGCATCGGCGATCGTGAAACGCGCCGCCATGGGGCTGCCGGCAACACCGCCGGGCGCCGGGATCACCGTACCATCGACGAGGAACGGCACCGGGAACACCCGCAGCTCGCCGGCATCGGTGCGCGAGCCGCCGACGACCGTGACGTGGCGGATCTCGCTGGCGAAGCTGGCCGTCGCGAAACCTTGGCCGGCGCAGGGCAGCGCAACCTCAGCAGGACTGGTCGAGCAGGTGCTTGGCAAGCTGCCGGAGGGAGCAAAGTCGGTCGGGAAGCCTGCCAGCGAAATCGTTGCGTTTTCCGGAAGGAGGTTGGTCAGGACGATGTTGCGGCCGGCGAGGCGGGCATCGCGGGGATCGAAGGCGACACAGCATTGCGTCGACTGCGACTGGTAGGTGATGCGCACGCGGCGTACGGCCTTCGGAATGACGTCACCGAAGCCGCCGAGACCATGGGACTGAGAGGCGTAGTTCCCCGAAGATGCCGCCGCGGCGTCTGGCTCGTCGCCCCAGCCGACCTGGAGGTCGACCGCGCCGGTCTGCGTGCTTTCGAGCGAACCGTTACCGCACGCTGCCAACAGCAGCGCCAATGCTGAAACCCATCGAATTGGTGAAGCTGTCACGCCCTCTCCCGAACTGGCGCCTTCCTTAACGCGTCCCAGTGTCACAAAGCAAGGAAGAGATCGCAGCGTAACAGCGATCGCCCTCCTGGCGCGCCAGGCACTCCTCCTTGGCGACGACGACCTGGCGCTTGCGGCCGTCGTAAGCGGAGACGGTGCAGGCGCAGCGCAGGAAGGGATTCATCACCGGCCGCAAGGTATGCCTCGCTTCGCTCTCGCTTGCGCCGAGCTCGGCGTCGCTGAGACCGAGAACATGAAGCAGCTCGTTGCGAATCGCCACGGCATCGCCGCGGCGGTCGTCGTAGCGAACCGCGGCGACATTCGCGCCGACTCCCGGCGTAGCGCCCTTGCGATTGCGATTCTGCCGCAGCCCGGCGTCCCACGTGATCAGCTGCTCGACCAGCAGCAACGCCGGCCGCTCCGGCCGGGCGGCCTCAACGAAGTCACGCAGCTGCGGCCTCGCCGGCGCGCCCGGCGGCGAATCCACTGCCAGAGCCCCGCCGGCGAGCGGTGCTCCTTGCTCCCACTGCAGGCAAATGCCGGACGAGCGCAGCTGTGCCGCGATCCAGCGCAGACGGCGATCGAGCCGGGTGCGTTCCGGCGAGCCGGCGCGGAGCAACGCCGATCCTTCCGGCGCGCGCCAAGCGATCGGCAGCGTGCAGCAATCGACCAGCGCAGCAGAGTCCGCTCCGCGGCAACCAGCGCAGCCCACCACAATCATCAGAGCAAAGAATCGTAGAGCCAAGCCCCCGCTGTAGCGCGCGCTCTCCGAGCGCGCCAGGCTCGCAACAGCGACCTCCGCTCCCCTCCCCCGCGCGCATTTCTGCGCGCAGGCAGGGGCAAGTCCGCTGGGCTGCAGGCACCCAAGCAAAGTGCTCACGGCGGAGGGGAAGGAGGCACTACCGGCGGTGGCGGCGGACCGGGGGTGCCGTCCAGGGGTCCTCCGGCCAGGCATGCTTGGGATAGCGGCCGCGCAGCTGCTTGCGCACCTCGGTATAGGTGCCGCGCCAGAAGCTGGCGAGATCGTCGGTGATCTGCACCGGCCGTTGACTGGGCGAGAGCAGCTCGAAGGCGAGCGCTACTCGGCCACGCGCCAGTCGCGGCGATTCACCCAAGCCGAATAGCTCCTGGATCCGCGCCGACACTACTGGCGGCCGATCGCGGTGATAGCGGACGGCAGCGCTGCGCCCGTTGGGCAGCGGATAGTGCGAGGGTAGCTCCCGCTCGAGAAGGCGCCACTGTGCGCCGAGTTGGGCTTGCAGCGCCGGCAGCAGATCCAACCGCTTGAGCTCGGCGAAGCGCCGGTGCCCCTGACACAGGCCCGCCGCGGCATCGGCAAGCAGCGTCCCCGGTTCCGGCAAGTCGAGCTCGGGCAACCACCGCCGCGCCGCCGCCAGTCGCTCGAGCAAGCTCTGCGCTGCCGGCGATACGTCGAACGCCGCGGCCGGGTTCTCTCGCACCGCGGCAGCGATCGCTCTGGTCGCCGCAACCGGATCGGCGCACCCGCGCACCGTCTCCTCGAGCACGAGATCGTGAAATCGGGTCTGCTGACGTTCGATCACGGCCTGACGCTGCCAATCGAAGATCGCCTCTCTGCCAGACTCGACCGCATCGGCGAACATCTCGTCGAGCCAGGCGCGCTCGATCGCGCTGGCGACCCGCACCTGAGCCTCCGGCTCGCCGGCTGCCTCGCTGCTTTCGATCTCGATGGCGACGAACAGCTCAGCCTCGCGGACCACGCTCGCCGGGGCGAGCGCAACTCCCTTGCCGCCGACCATCACCCCGCGCCGCGAGCCCGGCGCCCTGCGCCGCACGACGCGATCGGGAAAGCCGGCGAGCACACAACGCAGCAAGTCCTCCTCGCGCGCGCCGCCGCCAGCACCGCCGCGCAAAGCTCGCATCAGCTGCCGGCGGGTGCGCTCGACGTTGCGCACCGCGCCGGCATCGAGCGCGAGGGCACGACAGGCATGGGCGGAGAAATGCTCGCGCTCGACTTGCTCGAAGAGCTCGCGGCGGACCAGCAGATCGGAGACGCCGCTCGCGCTGGAGCTGCGCTGCGCCGTCGTGCTCGTCGGTGCGGGCTGCCCCGGGAAGGCCGAGGCGCGCGATCGTATGTCGCGCTCGCTGGCGAGCGCCGCGACCAACGCCGCTGCGTCGCCGCAGTTGCGCCGTTCCGCTTCGATCAGCATCCGCGCCAGACGCGGCGACAAGGACAGCCGCAGCATCCGCCGGCCGATCTCGCTGACCTCGTCTCCCGGCTCCGCCAGCGCGCCGAGCCGGCGCAGCAACCGATCTGCTCGCAGCCAAGCCGCCTCCGGGGCTGCGTCGAGCCAAGGCAGCGACTGCGGCCGCGCCAGTCCCCAGGCCTTCAGCTCGAGCAACATTTCGCTCAGATCGAGGCGGCCAATCTCCGGCGGATCGTGATGCATCCGGCCCTGCTGATCGGCGATGCTCCACAAACGAAGGCATCGTCCCGGCCGCACCCGTCCGGCACGACCGGCGCGTTGATCGGCGGAGGCGCGGCTGATGCGCGCCAGGGTCAGACTGTTGATCCCATGTTTGGAGTCGAAACGAGCTACCCGCGCCAGGCCCGAATCGATCACCACGGTAACTCCTTCGACGGTCAGGGCGGTTTCGGCGATGTTGGTCGAGAGGATCAGCTTGCGCCGGCGGCCGGGCTGGATTGCCTGGTACTGCTCTGCCAGGGGCAGGTCGCCGTGAAGCGCCAGCACCTCGAAGCAATCCGCCTGATCGGCGAGTGCTTGGGCGGCGCGACGGATCTCGCTCGCACCCGGCAGGAACACCAGAATGTCGCCGCCATCGTCACCGCCGTTCAAAGCATGACGAACCGCAGCGGCGACGCGATCGTCGAGGCGGCGCAGCGATTGCGCCGGGAAGTATTCGATCTCGACGGGGTACTGTCGGCCTTGCGAGCGCAGCAGCTGCGCGCCGGTGTGGGCGGCAACGCGTTCGGCT
>DASPMH010000142.1:0-2029 GCA_035627175.1 Terriglobales bacterium
ATCCTCGCCTTCGTCGATCTCGCCCTTGGGCATCTGCCACGAGCCTGCGTCCTTCCGGCGCCAGTAAGGCCCTCCGAGATGGACAAGGAGCACTTGTATCTGGCCCCCTGCCCGGCGGTAGAGAAGGATGCCTGCGCTACGCTTTGTCATCGTCCGGAATCCGCTCCATTACCGAGCCGAGATTCGTGCTCCGTCCTTCAACGAGTTGCTCGGGTTCAGTACCACCACGTCCCCTTCTGAGAGCCCGGACAGCACCTCGCCGTATTCGTCGTTGATCTGCCCAACCGTAAGCTTTCGCTGTCTCGCGCGGCCTCCCTCGGCGACAAAAACGCGCCAGGTGCCGTCACCACCGCGAAACAGCGCGCCGATGGGAACGCGCAGTCCATCGTTCGTGCTCCACAGGATGATCGTGGCGTCTATCTGATAGCCGTGTCCGAGACGGGCGATCTTGTCCGTATCGGCCTGTGCAAAGCCGATGATCACGTTGACCCTTTGCTCTTCAATGCCGAGCGCCGAGACCTTGAGACGACCGAATGGCTCGACGCGCTTCACAGTCCCGACCAGCGGGGCGGCTCCGCCCCATTCCGTCACTTCCACCCGATCCCCTGCCCTGACCCGCACCGCCTCGCGCGAGAGGAGATCGACGACAGCCTCGATGCGATGGGGATCGCCAATCGTAACGAGCGGCGTGCCTTCCGTGATGACGCCTTCGCTTTCGTTGATCACGCTGAGCACCGATCCGCCGGCCGGCGACCGAACTTGAACGGACATGCCGCCACCCGCGCCGGTGGGTTGCGTAAGCGCCGCCCTGAGCCGGCGGATTTCCGCACGGCTTTGCTGCAGCGATGCAGCACCAACTGCAGCGCGCGTTCGTGCAGCCTCGAGCTGCGCGCGCGGGAGGAACCCACGACGAGCGAGTTCCTCTGCCCTCCCAAGATCCCGTTGAGCTTGCCCAAGCGAGGCAGCCGCAGCGCGTTCACCCGCCCGCGCACCGTCCAGCGCGCTGCGCAGTTCCTGGCTGCTACGCAGGTCGAGCGGCGTCGATGGTCGTCCCGTCATGGTGGTGATCAGTTTGCCGCGCTCTATCGAATCGCCGGCCTCGAGCTCAAGGCGCCTCAGGTATCCAGTTACGGGGGCCGTGACTACATAGTAGTCCTCGGCACGGGTCACGCCGTCGTCGGTCACTCCCAGCGCCATCCGGCCGCGGGTAACCTTCCCGACGTCGACCGGGGTAGCTTCAGGCCAGAAGGCAACGACGAGCCCGGCCAGGAGCAGTGCTCCGCTGACGAGCGCCCAACGCCAGCGCTTGATAGCGTACCACATCATTCGCGCCCCTTCAGAACCCGTACCATGTCCAGTCCGAGCACGCGGCGCGCGACCGCGAGTGCTGTCAGAGCGGCGGCGGCAAGGACCACGAGGGCTGAGTAGCCGTAGCTCGCCCGCGATGGCGCAAAAGGAAGGCGAAAGAGATCCGAGCTGAACATGGCGGTCATCAGCTGAGCCAGGCCGTATCCAAAGAGACAGCCTAGCGGCACCGCCAGCATCACGAGCACTGCAAGCTCGCCGAGCAAGACAACCGCTACCTCGCCCCGGTGGTAGCCAAGAACGCGCAGTGTTGCGAGCTCGTGCGCGCGCTCGGAAAATAAGATGCGAGCGCTGTTGTAGACGACACCGACGGCGATCGCCGAAGCGAATGCGATGTAGAATCCGAGCATCGTAAACAAGTTGTCATCAATCATTTGTTCGAACTTCCGCAATGCTGCATCGCGCTCGGTCACCCCAAGCACAACGGGCATTTCTTTGAGCTCGGCGAGTACGCGCTCGCGGTGCTGGGGATCGATCCGCAATAGTGCGGAGCCGACAGGCGCCGCATCGCGGGCGAGACGATCCAGTGTCGCCTGGCTCGCGTAGACTCGCTCGCCGATGAACTCGTCGACAATTCCGACCACCGGCAGGGTCGCGATCGTGCGTCGTCCTCCGAGCATCTGGACCAAGATCCTGTCGCCCGAACGAACGGCGAGCTTGTCGG
>DASPMH010000143.1:0-2939 GCA_035627175.1 Terriglobales bacterium
GCAGTCGCGACCGCGACACCGACACACACCCCGACTCAGCAGCCGACTGCCACCGCGACGGTTGTTTGTGGAGCTTTCCCGGACAACTTTGGGGTCTGCTGGTTCCTCAGCACGAATGGAGGAAGCTGTGCGGCGCGCTGCGCCACCCTCAGCCGCGTCTACAAAGATGACGCCGCGATCGCTCTCAATAACAGCGGCAACGAGTGTCGGCAGGTGATGCTCGAGCTCGGGCAAACGGTCGGCTCGCCCGGCGCTTTCAACTGTCCCATAGAGAACAAAGCGGGGGTCGGCTGCCACGTCGATTCCAACGATCCGGGAGTAGCCTGGACTTGTACCGACGACTCCGGCCCGACCGCGAGCGCGAGCAAGGCGGGCGTCGTGCGTGCTTGTCCCTGCGCCTTGCCGTGAGCTGAAGCTGTCGGGTCTTGGATGTCGAGGCGTCCAGGACCCGACGGCGTTCGCGGTTGCCGGCGCAGCCGTTCAGACCGGCTGCGGTGGCGTCGTGGCAACCTCGCAGAAGTCCCGCGCGCCTGCGGCGCTCAGATCCGCGGCATCATCCGCCCGCGCGAAGAAGCGCAGCCATCTTTGCCGAAGCAACCCGCACCGGATATGTCGCGTCGCTGCTGACCCAGGAAGGCGCGAACGCAGTGACGGAAGGCGGCGAGGATGATGCGTCCGCCCTTCAGAACCCTATTCATCATTGTCACCGCCTTGTTCTAGAGCTGCGAGCAACCGAACCGGGAGGGGGCCATGAAGATCGTTGGAGCGATTTCGTTGGTGATGGTGACGGTGATGGCGAGCGGCTGCGCGGCGAGGCGCGAGGTCGACCGCAACTTGGCCGAAGCGGCACGGCGCAATGATATCGCGGGGGTGAAGACGGCGTTGGAGCAAGGGGCCAACCCGGATACATCCGTTGACTCTTTGTCAACGACCTCGCATGCGCTCAATCATAAGAACCAGGAGATGATGGCGCTGCTGATCGATGCAGGGTTGTCGTCTACTGCCATCGAAGGGAGCCTCGCGACGGCGGCGTTTCAAGGCGATGCGGCGATGGTGCGCTGGCTGATGCAGAAAAGGCCGATGTCTGCGGCGGTCTACAGTGCGGCGCTGATCAACGCGGCCGCCAGCCCATCGCCTGCGACAGCCAAGGCTTTGCTGGAGGCCGGGGCCGATCCCAACGCCGTTCGAAGACCGGATGGTGCCACACCGCTGATCGTGGCTGCGCGTGAAGGCTACACCGCGACGGCTGCCGCATTGCTGGCAGCGGGAGCTGAGGTCGATCGCCGAGAGGTCTCAAGCCGCAGCGCTCTCGACTGGGCGGTCGCGCGCAAGCAGGACGATCTGATCGCCCTACTCTCCCCCGACCATGCGCCACCGGCCGGCGGCCCGACGCTGGCGGAGCTGAAGCAGGAGCAGCGCGAGGCGCGGTCGTGTCCGCTGTCGCTGATGATCCCCGACATTGCTACCGACGGCCGCCACGTCAAGATTCGCGGCACGGTCGCCAACCGTTGCGGCGAGCCGGTCGAAGGGATCCGCTACCTGGTCCGCATCCTCGACGCCGCTAACACCCGCGAGCTCGACCGCTTCCGCCGCGAAACCGACGACTCCCTCGACCCAGGCGAAAGTACGGCCCTCCGCATCGACTACGCCACCATGTACGCCAGCGGCCACTTCCGCTTGGACGTCCAAGCCCTACCGATCAAGCTCGGCGCCAAGATGATGGACGAGCCACCGGGCTGGTGAGCTGACGTCGCGCCCCTCGGCTGGTCTCCGACCGTCCCCGCTCCCGATCCCCGGTTGCACACTGTTCGCCGGTTCAACCACCTGAGATCAGCCCCCCTTTCAACCCTGGAAGCGATTCTCATTATGCCACTGCAGAAACGTTCTCGACGGATGCTGTTCCGGGTCGGGCGGCAGATTGACCACTCGCTGCCCGTGCAGGCGGTAGTAGGCCTTGCCGTTGAACCACTCCTCGCGGATCTTCGGGCTGACCTCGACGTTGAGGTCGGGAGTGATCGTCACCAGGCCCTTGTCGAACAGCTTGTGAAAGTCCGACCGCAGCAACAGTCCGTTGCGCAGGTCATGTGGGCCCTTCTCGGCGTACGGCAGGATGTGGGCGGCTTCGAGCACCGGCAGAGTCCGTTCGCCGGTAATGGCGCAGCGGCGCTGGTAGGCGTCAGTGACAACGACCTGGAAGCCGCTCTGGCCCAGCCGCGGCCGGACCAGAATCGGCTTGCCGTAGCGTTCGTGCTCCGCTTCATATTCGGCGACGAGCGGGAGCGACTGACGCGCCTGGACCTCGGCCCAAAGCCGCGCACCGCGCTCGTCTTGCGAATCGAAGTACGAACCGACGACGACATTGCTCTTCCAGTACGGCCCGGCCGGGATCCACAAATCGGGAGCCCAAAAGAACGGATCGCTGAGCACGGTGCAGCCGACATACGGATCGCGGGCAGTCTTGTCGGAAGCCAGCCGGCGGATCATCCCCTCGAACTCGGCGCGCTGGGCGGCGCCGTTCTTCCTCCCGAAGACATCCCAAACCATCGACATGGGCAGCGTCGAGAACTTCACGAAGAACGCGCCGCCGGCGATGTGGTTGTGGGGACTCTTCAGCTTGAACAGAAACGGCGCCCCCGGCTCGAGGTTCGTGAAGGGTGGCTTCCCGCTCGGCTGCCAGAAGTTGACCTCATCGGGCGCTTCGCGCCGCAGGAACTCGAACCAAGAGTTGTCCGTGACGCCGACCCAGTACCGCATGCAGGTGAGCTACAGCACACCACTCGTGCACGCGTAAAGTGCGCATGATTCGCGCTATGCCGATCTGCTCTTCGAAGTCGTCACTCGCCGCTATCAACAACGCTCGACGATCATCACTACCAACAAGCCCTTCTCCGAATGGAATCAGGTATTTCCCAACGCAGCCTCGGTGGTCACCATCATCG
>DASPMH010000144.1:0-5700 GCA_035627175.1 Terriglobales bacterium
GATCTCATGCGCCGTGGGCTCGAGATTCTCCGGTTTGCGGCTGGCAATAACCAGATTCGCGCCGAGACGGGCGAAGGCGAGCGCGGTCTGCTTGCCGATGCCGCGGCCACCGCCGGTGACCAGCACCGTCTTGCCGGCGAAGAGTCCAGGAGCGAAGGTTGCGAGGGATGGGTGCGGTTCGAGCATCCGGGCGTGTTAGCAGCATTGTTGCAGGGGTCGCCAATGGTTGGTGGGCTTCCTCAGAAAGGAGGGGGAAAGGCCTTGGAAAGGAGGGGGGAATGGGCAGAGTTTGCTTGCAGCCGGGTTGGTTGCGCGAAACAATGCGCCGGGCATGAATACTACGCTCGTTCTGACCGTCATCGGCGAAGATCGTCCCGGTCTCGTCGAATCTTTGTCGCACGTCATCGCCGGCCACGGCGGCAGCTGGCTCGAGAGTCGCATGGCGCGTCTCGCCGGTAAATTCGCCGGCATCTTGCGGGCGAGCGTACCCGCCGATCAATGCGAGACCGTCACTGCCGAGCTCGGCCGCTTGGAGCAGCGCGGCCTGAAGGTGACGATCGAGCGCAGTGACGAGACAGAGGCGCCGAAGACGACTCGGCGGCTGAAGCTCGAGCTGATCGGCGATGACCATCCCGGCATTGTCCGTGAGATCGCTCGCGCCCTTGCCGAACGCGGTATCAACGTCGAGGAGCTGCACACCGAGCTGGTCAGCGCGCCGATGTCCGGCGACGTATTGTTCAAGGCCAGCGCCTTGCTCGCGGCGCCTGCGTCGTTGTCGGTCGATGCGTTGCGCGACAAGCTGGAAGAGCTCGCCAACGATCTGGTGGTCGACGTGACGCTCGCCGACGCCTGAGGCGAGCTCGGGTGCAAGCGGCCCCAGCAGCGGTCCCCGCACGGCGGCGCCGGCGGCGGTGGTTCACGCCGTTGCGCATCGCTCTCGCTCTCGGCATCGCCATCGCCGCGGTTCGTTTCGGCGAGCTGATCTATCTCAATCTCGCCGACGCACGGATGATGGATTTCCGGCTGATGCAGCGCGGTACGATCGAGCCCGGCCCGGCGGTGGTGATCGTCGCCGTCGACAATCGCAGCATCGCCGAAGTCGGACGGTGGCCATGGCCACGGTCGCTGGTGGCGCAACTGGTCGACAAGATCGCCGCGGCGCAGCCCGCCGCGATCGCCTTCGATATGGTGTTCTCCGAGCCCTCTTCGGTGCAGGGCTCCGCCTTGGCGCCGGCGAAGCCGGCGGGGATCAGTGACGAGACCTGGAATCTGGCGCAGCAAGCATTGGCGGCGCAGGACACGATGCTGAGCGATGCCTTGCAACGCTCCGAGCGAGCCGCGCTCGGGTACTTCTTCGACCTCGATGCCGAACCACAGCCGATCGCGGCGACGGTCGACACCTACACCCTGGTGCACGGTACCGCCGGCGGCACCGGCGAAGCTCATGTCAGCAAGGCTACGGCGATCGTCGCCAACCTGCCCTCTTACGACAGCGCCGCCAAAGCGAACGGCTACTTCAATGCCGACCCGGAGCGTGACGGCTACGTGCGGCGCATGCCGATGGTGTTGGCCTTCGGTGACGACGATATGGCCCTGCCCCTGGAGTTGGCGGCGCTGCGGGTTGTCGATCCGCAAGTGCCGACTTCGCTGCGCTTCGATGATTACGGCGTCGAGTCGTTGCGCTGGGGCGATCGTGCCATACCCGTCGACCAGTCCGGCAAGCTATTGATCAACTATCGCGGCCCCGGGCGGACCTTCCCACACGTTGCGGCGGTCGATCTGCTGCAGGATCGGGTGCCGGCGGAAGTGTTGCGCCATCGCATCGTCGTGCTCGGCGTAACCGCCATCGCCGTCGCCGATATCCGGGTCACCGCCTTCGACGAGCAGTTCCCGGGTGTCGAGATCCATGCGACGGTGATCGACAACATCCTCGAAGGCGACTTCCTCTATCAGCCGACCTGGCTGGTGCTGGTCGACTGCGCGGTCATTGTCGCGCTCGCCTTGTTGATCGGGCTGGCGATGAAGCGCCTGCGCGGCGTGCCGGCGGCGATGTTGGCGCTGTCGCTGCTGGCCGCCTACCTGCTGATCAGCCAGCACGTTTTCGTCGCCTACGGTCTGCCGCTGAGCCTGATCTTTCCGATGTTGACCATCGTCGCGGTGTACAGCGCGATTGCGGTCGAGCACTACGTCGGCGAGGAACGCGAGAAGCGCAGGGTACGGCGGGCCCTGGAGCTCTATCTCAGCCCGTCGATGGCGAGCTTCGTCAGCGAGCACCCGGACCAACTCAAGCTCGGCGGCGAGAAGCGCGAGATGACCGTACTGTTCACCGACATTCGCGGCTTCACCAAGATCTCGGAGAAGCTCGAGCCCGAGGCGCTGGTCGAGTTGCTCAACGAATACCTTGGCGAGATGACCGAAATCGTCTTCCGCCACGACGGCATGCTCGACAAGTACATCGGCGATGCGGTGATGGCGTTGTGGGGCGCACCGTTACCGCAACCAGCCCATGCCGCCAGCGCCTGCCGCGCGGCACTGGCGATGGTCGGACGGCTCGCCGAGCTCAACCGGGAATGGCAGCAACGTGGCTGGCAGCCGCTGGCGATCGGTGCCGGGATCAACACGGGCCAGATGGCGTTCGGCAATATGGGCTCGGCCGATCACCTCAGCCTCACGGCGATGGGCGACAACGTAAATCTCGCCTCGCGCATCGAGGGTCTGACCAAAATCTACGGCGTCCCGGTGCTGATCAGCGAGAGTACGCGGTTCGCCGCCGGAGAGGCGATCATCGCCCGGGAGCTGGACTTCGTGCGAGTGCGTGGCCGGCAAGATCGCGTCCGCCTGTTCCAAGTACTCGGCACGGCCGAGCAGTCCGAACAATGGGCGTGGCTAGCGCAACAATTCGAAGCGGGTCTGGCCGCGTATCGCGGCCGCGATTGGCAGCGCGCCGAGCGGCTGTTCCGTGAGGTATTGCAGCGCCAGCCGCACGATCGCCCTGCCGAGCTGTTCCTGCAGCGCTGCGGGCAGCTCGCGCGCGCGCAGCTCCCCGAGGACTGGGACGGCGTCCTCGCCGGCTGAAGCGCTCAGAACGGGATCGAAACTTCGCCGAGACCGACGCTGGCGGGCGGCTGGTCGACCAGGCTCGAGGCATCGGGAGGGAAGATTCCGTCCTCGGCGAAAGCGCGCACGGTCGAGGTACCCGCGGCCAGCACTCCGGCGCCGCCGCTCAGTCGATCGCCGGGGGCGACCGTAGTGCCGTTGGCAATTCCGCCGATCAGACCTTCGGGCCCGCCCTGGCCGATGAACTCGACATCCTCGAGCACCTGACGGAAGACGGCATCGTTGGCGCGATGCACCGGAGTAAGGAAGCCGTCGCGGCCGATGCTGGTGGTCTGACGGCTGCGGACGACTACGGGCGCGCGATCCGGGCGTTGCGAGGCGGCGACGGTGACGAGGCCGGTGATACCGACGACGCTGGTCACTCCTTCACTGTCGTCATAAGCGACGACGAAATCGGTGCCACGTACACCGGAGACGGCGGTGGCGGTGCGCACCTCGAAACGGGCGCTGGGATCCTTGTAGTAGTCGCTGACGATCGAGCGCGCCTTGCCACGCACCAAGTTGAGCACCGAGGAGCCGGTTTTGCCGGGATCGTAGACACTCTCGGAGATCACCAGCTCCGAGCCATCGCCGACCTTGAGCACCGAGTTGTCCTGGAAGACGATGCGAACCCGCCCCGGCCGGCCGGTGCGAATGACATCGCCCTGCTCGATGTCTGCCCCGAGAGCGGCTGGGCGCCACCCGCCGCCGCGGCCGATCTCGACCGTCCCCTCCATGGTGGCGATGTTGCCGACGCGGGCGACGGCGGGGGCGGCAGTGAGACAGAGCGCAGCCAGGGCGAGAGCGGCGAGACGAGACGCAAGGGGCGACAAAGTCATAGTTGCCTCCGTGGGATGGCAGGTAGCTCAGTATCGCAACTGAAGCGTGGCCGAAGCAATGTGACGGTCGTAGTCGAAATTGGCCTGGTTCGAATCGTTGAGATTCCACATGTACGCCAGGCCAAAGCTGAGGTTGCTGGCAAAATCCCAGTCGGGCAGGAACAGCGACCACGGCAACTCGAGCGAGCCCCGCGCCCGGTACTCGTGGTCGCGGCGCCGGGGTAGCGAGGCATTGGTGATGCTGGCCTCGTCGTAGCGCTCGTGGCGATAGGCGAAGCTGAGCTCCATCGGGATCTCCAGCGGCCACATCCAGCGCACGCCGGTGCTCGCCTCGTGGCCGTTGTACTGGAAAGCCTGCGCATCGAGGTTCGAGAAGCGCGCGGTGGTGTCGTCGGGATCCTCATGATCGAAACGATAGCCAAGGTAGGCGTAGCGCTCGGGCGAGCCCAGGAAGAAGAGCTGGCGCGCGCCGGGCGAATGATTGAAGGCATCGCGGACGTCGAACAGCAGCATTTTGAAATCGCGGCGGCGCTCTCGGAAGAAGAGCTCGAAGCGGCCGATTTCGCCCTCCGGCACGATCATCCACGCCACGCCGGTCATCTCCTGGAGGAAACTGTTGTCCTGCAGCAGGTAGTAGTCGTACTGGCCGAGGGCGCCGAGCAATATCGGTCCGAGATCGGCCGTCAGCTGCAGCCGTGGCCGATGATCCTGCAAATCGAATTGGCTGAGATCGAAGTGGACGCTCTGATAGACCTCGTAGCCGACGGTCAGTTGCACTCTTTCCGTCATCAGCGGACGGACCAGAGCGCCGGCGGTGAAGATGCCGCGGCCGTCGCCTTCGTCGCCGATGCTACCTTCTCCGATATCGCTCGAATCGAAAGAAAAGCAGCCGTCGCGGTTGGCGATCGAGCCGTCTTCATCGGGAAGCAAGCAAACGTTGCTGTCGTACTGCACGCCGGCTTCGGCGTAGAGCATGAAGCGCTTGGCGGCGCCGTTGCGCAACGCCTGTAGCCCACCGGCCGCCTCGCGTCCGACACCGGCGCCGGGATTGGATCGCAGTGCGGCGCGGAGCTCGCGGCGGGCGCGATGGGCCTGGTTGCGGCGGTAGGCGATGATGCCACGATAGTAGGAGCTGGTGGCAGCTAGCTTCGGATCGCGCTGGGCGGCGTAGCGGAAGCTCTCGTCGGCAGCGTCGAGCTCCTCTTGGCGCAGGCGGGTGATGCCGATCAAGAACGCGGCGCGGCCCTCGTATTCGGGCAGGTGCTGAAGCTCGCGCAAGTGCGCGATCGCTTCGCCGTGACGCTGCTCTTCGATCAGCAGCCCGGCGAGCTCGAGGCGCGCCGGATGAAAAGCGGGATGAAGATCGACGGCATGCTGGAGATCGGCGATCGCGTCACCACGGTTGCCGAGTCGCGCCAAGGTCATCGCCCGGTAGTAGCGCGCCTCGGCATCGGCCGGGTCCATCTCGACGGCGCGATCGAACCACGGCATCGCCTGCTGGTAGCGTTCGCCGTGGAACTCGACAAGACCGCGGGAATACATCATCTCGGCGTGCTCACCGGCAGCCGCGATCCGGCTCAGCGAGAGCACGCATCCGAGTGCCGCGATAAGGAAGCTCACGTAGCTGGCTCGCTTCACAACTCCCCTCCGAAGGCGGGCGTGCCGAGTCGACTCGGCAGAATGGATCGGGTTCTTGGAAGTGGTACGAAGTCGGTCGCTCACGGCATCGGCGAACAAGCGGCCGGACGAACGGCGCGGCGAGCCG
>DASPMH010000145.1:0-2780 GCA_035627175.1 Terriglobales bacterium
AAACGTAGCCGCCGAGGACAACCAATGGGAGAATTGCGGGACCGGCTCCAGCTGCTCTCATAGCAACATCCAATCCGCAGACTTGAATTCGATAGCGGCGACGTATGCAGACGTGAATCCCGCTCAGCCGCACCGTCCAGACCAAACTATTCTGCCGCAGGTGACAACCGTCTATCCGGTCAGCGTCGCGAACGTGGGAGATGTAGTTCATTTATCTGGTCTGGCGTTCAACGCAATTGACGCGTATCTGGGAGCTACGAACGATCGAGCGCGTGACTGCGACGAGCTGGGTAAGGCGTCGGGCCGTGGAAATCGATGCGGAACGACGTCGACCATCCGAGGAACCTGCGTTGAGTTTTTCGATGTCAAGCAAAGCACGTGGGTGGAAGCGGAAGATGTCCTCGGAATTACTCCTACTCATCTTGTGGTCAAATCGCCTATCGCGTGCGAGCGAGGGACGCAAATTAGAGTTAGGGCGTTGGCCTCCAACGGTCAGATTCGTACCTGGGAGCCTACTTCCAATAATTTCTGCCTGCCGCGGCCTCTCCCGCCTCTCCCGTGATAGGGTATGTCAGGGAGATTGTTGGATAGTTTAAGGAAGCGCGTCGATGATTCCTGCAATCAAATCCGCAGCGGTAACCCTGGAATCGCGATTAATGTCTGAGCATCCAGTAGCGAGCCTCTCGAAGAGGTCAACTGCTACTGCCTCTTGATAGCGGTTCCACGGCAGCTTCGTCCGGACGATCTTGAGATCAAGGGTCGCGACCGTGAAAGCACCGAACTCGTCGAATGCCGCGACGGTCGGGCGATGATTGCCGATCTCCTCGCAAGAAGGACGTAAGACCAGATATGCCTCGCCATAGCCGGTCTCACGGATTTGCGACTCTGCGAACGCCCCGCTAGGGACGTAGCCCGGCACGTCGAAAATCCAGTAGAGTCGATCCTCATCCACGTCCGTTACTTTGAGTGGCACGATTGCAGATTCACCGGCGGCAACGGTTACGCGGGGAGCAGGATGAGCGAATTGCGGAACTGAATTGTCGGCGTGGCGTTCAACGATACGAATCGCTTGAGTCGTTACCTGGGACTCGGCATCCAGGCCAATCCCGGAAGCCACAAATGAATCTCCAAGGCCACTCATCCCAAGCGCAAATGCGAAGAAGCTCTGTATTCGATCGGTGACCTGATGCCACCGTCCATCATTGTCTTTTACGAACAACTCCGGGGATAGATCTTCGTTTAGGTTCTCAGGATCGAGATCGGCGGCAATAATAGCGGCCACCCTCGTACCATCGGCAGATATTTGCGGATGGGACGGGCGGGTACTTTGATCTAGTAGCTGCGTTGTCTCGCGCGATCGAAGATTGACCACGAACAGGCCGTCACGAACAAACACCGCAGATCCGCCATCCGAAGCAATATCGGGCGCGAGGCTAGTGGTGGATCCCTCCGAGAAGGCCGACAGTTGTGAGAGATCGGTCGTCGCCGTAAAAAGTTGGAAAAGCTGAGGTGACCGGCAACCGCCTTGTGACGATGAACATCCACTGAAGAGGACAACCTCGCCGGAGAAATCAGCGGTTGGATCCCGTACCTCCTGCGGAGTATTCAATCTAGGCCCGCTCGTCAATTGACGTATCTCGCCCTTCGGCAAAACCGCCTCAAACAACTCAGTGCTTTGATCAGAATTGCCCCTCGATGGATCCAAATCGGAATTCGATGTGAAAATGAGCCTTTGGGCGTCCGCAGTCAACACTGACGAGAAGTAGTTGCCGCGAATCGGAGCGGCGATCTGGCTTCCGCGCGCGAGATCGTGGACCGTTTCGCCCGCCAGCAAGTATTCGCCATCCGGCGATAGTGCTGGATATAAACCGCCCGGAAAGCGTCTGATCTGATCATCGATGAAATCGAAAAGCCACACGCTCGAATCACCAGCCCGATTGTATCGAGTTAGAGCAACTTTCTGACCATCCTGGCTCATAGAAAACTGACCACCACCCTCACCTAGGGGATCCGGCAAGGGCACGATAGCGAAGCGCGGGTTCGGTACGAAGAACCGGCGAGTATCGTATCCGATGCTACCGTCATCGTCGGTGGCCTCAAGGCGCAGAGTGCACCATTGCCCCCGGGGGCACGCGTCGGCAGTGATAGTCCCCAATTCAAGCTCAGTGCCTCCCGTCGTACCTGAGGCCAACTGCCGCGTCGCCTTCGTATCATCCGCTATGAGAAACAAACGCCATCGACCTTGACCGCTTGCGAATAGCACTTGACCACGAACGTCATATGGAAGTGTGCGTTCCCACATTTTAGTCCGGTTCTCGGGAGACGTTATCCTACAGACCGGTAGTCGATCACTCGCGACGGCAGCGCGCGCATCCACCAATCCGTAGCCATAATAGGGATCCCATCCGCCCGCCCCGACGTCGCGAGCTGTCTGCAGCAAGGCCTGCTTAACTTGCGCACTTGAATGGAATGGATGCGAGCTTCGCATCAACGCGACGATACCCGCGACGTGCGGTGCGGACATGCTCGTACCAGCATTGCGAACATAGCCAGGTTCAACGACCCATGGCGCCTGTGTGCAGACAGGCGGCAAGGGATCATCGCACGGCTCATCGCATTCGACAAAGTCGCACACACGCCCCAATTCTGAATTGTGTGCTAGAAGCGAGAGAATAGAGCGGTCGGATCGACTCGAATCAACCGTGGCGCTGCCCCCAGGCGCAACGAGGTCCAACGGTCCTCCAAAATTCGAAAACGCAGTGCGGGTGTCATGCTCGTCT